>JBAQHL010000404.1:0-3702 GCA_049288295.1 Desulfobaccales bacterium | reverse complement strand
CCGGGCACCAGGTCAGCCTGGTTTTTGATGCGCTGGAGTTCCTGGCCCACCCGGTCAAGGTGCTCCAGACTCTCCTCCGCCAGGGCCGCCCCTTCATTGCCCCGCATCACCTCCAACGACTCCAGGGCCTGAGCCAGGGCCCCGGAGATGGCCCCCCAGGTTTCCTCCACGTCATGAGGCTGGCGCTCTTTGGACACGATCACATCAGCAAAGTGGAGAAGGTGCTCAAGGCGCACCGGCTCCGGTTCCGGGAGGGCTCCGGCCAGGTCCGTAAGCAGGCCCTTGATCTCCAGGGTCATGGCAGGATCGAGGCCAATAGACATGGGCCGTTCGGCCCGGCCCTCCCAACTGAGTTGAACCTCTATCCGCCCCCGGGCTAACCGGTTCTTGATGAGCTTGCGGATGCGGTCCTCCAGGGCCCACAGATGACGGGGCAGGCTGGCCGATACCTCCAGGAAGCGGTGGTTGACGCTTTTCAACTCCACCACCCATTTGAGGCCCCCCGCTTCCACTTCTCCCCGGCCGTAGCCGGTCATGCTTCTTATCATGGGTTGACTAATTCTCTCAGCTGCCACAGATATTTTTGGCGCACCAAAGCCAGAAGTTCCGGCAAGGCCCCCTGGGCATAATCAGGATAGCTCCAGGACAGGGCTTGAAAGCCCCCGGGGCCGGACATCAGGGTCAGGTCGCCGTAAATCCCCTGGCCCAGGTAAATACGGTGGGCATAGTTCTTTCCTGTGGCCAGGACCAGGCGCTCCCTCGCCACATAACCAGGGTCCAGATTGACCAGGCGGCGGTCTCCTAAGGACCACCGCTTTTCAAGAAGATTGGTAAAGACCTTCCAATCGGCAAGATGGGCTGGACTGGCAAGGTGCAAAAAGGAAATCAGACATCGCCACAATCCTCCCCCCATTTCCCGGGAATAATACTCTGTGGCGGTAAATGACCAAAGGGGCCCCACCAGGTCCGCCGGGCCCCAATAACTAGCTAACTGCCGGAGCACTGGGCCTACCAGATCATCCCGGGCCAGAATCAGGCTCGCCACGGGCTTCACTGCCAGGGGCGCTGTCGGGGTGCTCATCACCTACTCCAATAAGGGTTGTATAATAGGTGAGGCAGGGGAAGAAATCAATGAAAATTTCATGTGAAAATAAGCACAGTTGCAGGTCTATCCCCGTATAGAAGAAAATTATGGCAAGGCTTTGTTCCCAAAGAGGGGAGGACTTCAAAGGTCTAACTCCTTTCGGCTTCTCCAAAGAACTGCACTTGCTTCTCCGGGTTGGAGAGGATAATCTGTAAGTCACGCGCAGGAAAAGGCAAATAAAGCAAGGACAGGGCATCCATGCACGAATATTCCTTGATGCAGGAAATCGTCAAATCCATTGTGGAACGGCTGCAGGAAGAACAGACCGCAGACCCGGTGAAGGAAGTGGTCCTGAAGCTGGGGGTCCTGGAAATTCACTCCGAGGCCGCCGCCCGTCAGGCCTTTGAGATTTTGGCCAAGGGCACCCCGCTGGAGCACGCCAAACTCACCGTGGAGGTTAAGCCGGTTCTCCTGGAGTGTGCGAAATGCCGCTCCTTGACTCCCTATCCGGTGGACGAGCACACCCACGCGCATGAGCTTTTGCCCGTGGTGGTTTGCCCGGTGTGCGACGGCCTGGCCAACCTCACCGGCGGTCAGGGGGTTGAAGCCATTGAATTAATCTTTGAGGATGCAGCCTCCGCCTGACCCGGCAAGCGTTTTTCCTTAATGGACCTCACTGTTTGCGAAACCTTTACCAGCCTTCTGGGAGAAAGCTCCCTCACAGGACTGCCTGCCTTTTTCATTCGGCTCAGCGGCTGCAATTTACGCTGCCGCTACTGCGACACCACCTATGCCTATGAGGGGGGTGCAACCAGGACCCCGGATTCCCTGGTGGCAGAAGCCCGCAGGTCTTCAGCCCGCCTGGTTCTGGTCACCGGGGGGGAGCCCCTGCTGCAGGCGGGCGCGCCCCAGCTCCTTACAGGTCTTGTTCAGGCCGGGTTTGAGGTGCTCCTCGAAACCAACGGCACCCTCGCCATCCAGGAAGTTGACTCCCGGGTGAGGCGCATTGTGGATGTCAAGTGCCCCGGCAGCGGCATGAGCGGCCACACTTTCTGGGGCAACCTGGAAATTTTGACTCACCGGGACGAGGTCAAATTTGTCATCATGGATGAGGAGGATTTTGCCTGGGCCCTGGACGTGGTCAAGCGCTTTGGACTGACGGCACGTTCGCCGGTCCTCATCTCCCCGGTATTCGGCTCCTTGCCCCTGGCCGAGGTGGCCGCCTGGATCGTGAAAAGTGGGGAACCCCTGCGCCTTAACGTGCAGCTCCACAAGTATATCTGGGGTCCGGAGGTGCGCGGCGTATGAAAACCAGGCCTTTGGCCGTAGTCCTTTTAAGCGGCGGTTTGGACAGTTGCGTTACTGCCGCGGTGGCCCGCCAGGATTATAACCTGGCCTTGTGCCACGCCAATTACGGGCAACGCACCGTAGGCAAAGAGCTTTGCGCCTTTCGGGACCAGGCCGCATTTTTTGGCGTGACCCTGACCCTGGAAGCTGACCTGTCTTTCCTGGGAAATATCGGCGGTTCCAGCTTAACGGACTACCACCTGGCCGTGCCCATCCAGGCCGAGGAGCCTCCCGGCATTCCGTCCACCTATGTTCCCTTCCGCAATTCCCTCCTGCTGGCCACTGCGGTGGCCTGGGCCGAGGTGCTGGGTGCGGCGGCCGTCTTTATCGGGGCCAATGTCCTGGACAACCCAGGTTATCCTGACTGCCGTCCGGAGTATTTTGAAGCCTTTAACCGGGTCATCGCGCTGGGCACCCGACCCGAAAGCCACATCGAGATTAAAACCCCCCTTATTCAATTGGATAAGGCGGGGATTGTGCGGCTGGGTCTGGACCTTAAGGCCCCCCTGGAGCTCACCTGGTCCTGTTATCTGGACGGTGACCTGGCCTGCGGGCAGTGCTCCTCCTGTGTCCTGCGTTTAAAGGGCTTTGCCGCCGCCGGGGTGCGGGATCCCATTCCATATGTGCAAGGGACCCTGCCCATCCGCAATAAAAATGGCGGGCACGGAGGCCCGCCCCACCTTCAATAATTTCTTCAGTAAATATAGCAAATGTATTGCGGGCACTGCCCGCCAAATAAATGTTGGGCACTGCCCACCCGCCTTAACGTGAAGCTTTTTAAAAACAAAAAAAAACGACTACTTCTCCTTAGTTCGTGCCTGGCGCCGGCCGGGGGGCCTGGGCGCCTGGCTGTGGCGCACCATGGCCAGAACCTCCCACTCCGCAAAGGGAGCCAACAGGCAGGCATAAATCCCCAACTCCATGGCCTCCTTAACAATGTCCCGATGCTCGTGATGACTTTTGTCGCACAGCAGGACTACCCGGCAGCCCGGGCAGGCCACTTTTATTTTGGCATAGAGACCATGGCCATAGATGCTTATCGTCTGACAGTCAACAAACAGGGTGGCCTGCTCCCGATTTTTCAGGGCCTTCAGGGCTTCATTGGGAGTTCCTACCACCTGCGGGGTATATTCCTGGCCTTCCAGGAACTCCACCAGATAGTTCCGGGCTTGACTGTCGGTTACAAACAGGAGAAGGGCAGTCGACGCTACAGGAGGAGTCATTCTCCCTCTTATCACTTTTCTGGCGGTGATCACTCCGGGGAGTTAATC
>JBAQHL010000403.1:0-1735 GCA_049288295.1 Desulfobaccales bacterium | reverse complement strand
TACATTCTATCCAATGTTTTGTTCAAACAAAAGGATTTTGCAATAAAATAGTCTCTTCCCGGTCAGGTCCCACCGAAACCAGCTGAATGGGCACCCCGGCCAGTTCCTCCACCCGTTTCAGATAGTTTCGGGTGGTGGCCGGCAAATCTTCAAAGCGCCGCACTTTTCGCAGATCTTCCTGCCAGCCCGGCAGGTCTTCAAACACCGGCCGGCAGCGCTCCAGCTCGGCCAGGGTGGGCGGGATGATCTCCCGGCGTTGGCCATCCAGTTCATAGGCCACGCACAGGCGCACCGGGTTCAGGGTGGAGAGCACATCCAGCTTGGTGATGGCCAGCCCCGTCAGGCCGTTTAAGCGGGCCGCTTCCTTGAGCACCACCATATCCAGCCAGCCGCAGCGCCGCCGCCGGCCCGTGGTGGAGCCGAACTCCACCCCGCACTCCACCAGGTGGTCGCCCACCTGATCCAGGCACTCCGTGGGGAAAGGGCCGCTCCCCACCCGGGTGGTATAGGCTTTGACGATGCCCAGCACCCGGTGCAGGGCCCCCGGTCCGATGCCGCAGCCGGTGGCCGCGCCCCCGGCCACGGGGTTGCTGGAGGTGACAAAGGGGTAAGTGCCGTGGTCGATGTCCAGGTGCGTGCCCTGGGCCCCCTCAAAAAGAATATTGTTGCCGTTTTGGGCCGTTTCCTGAAGGATGACCGAGACATTGGCCATAAGGGGTTTGAGGCGCTGCCCCATCTTCTCGTAGGGCTCGAAAATCTCCTCGAAGGTGAAGGGCTTGTCCCCCAAAAATTTTTCCAGCAGGAAATTCTTTTCCGGCAAAATTTCCGTGAGTCTGTCCCGCAGGAGTTGGGGATCCACTAGGTCGGCCACCCGGATGCCCCGCCGGGCCACTTTATCTTCATAACAGGGGCCGATGCCCCGGCCGGTGGTGCCGATTTTGCCGGCGCCCTTGGCCCGCTCCCGGGCCAGGTCCAGGCGCTGGTGGTAAGGCATGATGACCTGGGTGCGTTCGCTGATCCGCAGGTTCTCCGGGCCGATTTTGAGACCCCGGGATTGCAGCTTGTCAATCTCACTCAAAAAGACCTCAGGGTCCAGGACCACCCCGTTGCCGATGCAGCACAAAGTCCCCGGATGTAAGATACCGGAGGGGATCAGGTGAAAAATGAATTTTTCCCCCCCCACCACCAGGGTGTGGCCGGCGTTGTTGCCCCCCTGGTAGCGCACCACCACCCGGGCCTGTTCGGTCAACAGGTCAACGATTTTCCCCTTACCCTCGTCACCCCACTGGGTGCCCACCACGACCACGTTCGGCAATTAGAGTCTCCTTTTTTTTCGGCCAGTTATTATGTAACAGACGGGGAGGCAAAGTCAAAAGAAAAAGGGCGCAAAGTGGACCACCGGAGGCAGGCCTGGGGGCGGCGCACCGCCCCCAGGAAAGGGTTGCCTATTTCACCTTAGGCACGAATTTATTGGGATATTCCGGATACTTCTTCCGGAGGTCTTTTTTGATGATCTTCCCGGTGGCGGTCCGGGGGATGGCGTCCATGAAGATCACTTCCCGGGGGAGCTTGTAGGTGGCCAGGACATCCATGGTGGATTTGATGATATCGTTGGCCAGGTCCTGAGAGGCAGTGTGGCCGGGCTCCAGTTCCACCATGGCCACCACCTTCTGGCCCATGATTTCATCGGGGATGCCCACCACCGCATCGTCCCGCACCGCCGGGTTCCGGATGA
>JBAQHL010000402.1:0-1639 GCA_049288295.1 Desulfobaccales bacterium | reverse complement strand
ATCAACTGCGAGACCTGCCACGGCCCCTCCAAGGAGCACAACGAGGTGCTGCAGGCCGCGCCCAAGGGTCAGACGCCCCCGGACCTGAAGATCGTCAGAGTCACCAAGTTCACTCCTGAGCAGCACAACTGGGCCTGCGCCTCCTGTCATGCCAAGATGTCCCCCCTCACCACGACCTTCCCTCCCGGGGAACGGTTTTTTGACCATTTTGACCTGGTGACCCTGGAAAATCCGGATTACTACCCGGACGGCCGGGATTTGGGGGAGAACTACACCTATACCAGCTGGCTCATGAGCCCCTGCGTGAAAAGCGGCAAGCTCACCTGCATACACTGCCACACCAGCAGCGGCCGCTATCGTTTTAAGGAAGAAGCCAAGGCCAACGGGGCCTGTCTCCCCTGCCACGCCGAGAAGGTGGCCAACGCGGCTGAGCACATACATCATCCCCTGGACAAGCCAGGCACCCCCACCAAATGCATCTCCTGCCACATGCCCATGACCGCGTTTGCCCGCATGGACCGGAGCGACCACTCCATGCTCCCGCCGGCCCCGGCCGCGACCAAACAGTTCGGCTCGCCCAACGCCTGCAACCTGTGCCATAAGGATAAGGACGCGGCTTGGGCCGACCAGCAGGTGCGCCAGTGGCGGCCCCGGGACTACCAGGCGCCCATCCTGCAGCGGGCCGGCCTTGTCGATGCCGCCAGAAAACGGGATTGGCAAAAACTTCCGGAAATGCTGGCCTATATTACCAGCCCCAACCGGGACGAGGTTTTCGCCACCTCCCTTATCCGCCTGACCATGACTGCGCCGGACAACGGGGTCAGCGCCACTTTACTGAAGGCCAGCCAGGACCCCTCGCCCCTGGTGCGGGCCGCCGCGGTGGACGCCTTGTCGGTGCGGCCGGGAAAAGAAAGCCTCCAGACCCTGGTGGCGGCTACGGGTGACAGCTACCGGCTGGTGCGGGTGCGGGCCGCAGCCGCCCTGGCCCAATACGCCCTCGCCATGATCCCCGGTCAGTACCAGGGGCAAATACAGAAGGCCACCGAGGAATACCTGGCCTTTCTCACGGCCCGCCCGGATCAATGGACCTCCCATTACAACCTGGGCAACTATTACACCAATCAGGGGAAGATCAAAGAGGCCCTGGCCTCCTATGACACCGCTCTCAAATTCGAGCCCCGGGCGGCCATGGTGATTGTGAACACCGCCATGGCGCACGCCCAGACCGGCGACCAGGACCAGGCCGAAAAGGCCCTCATGAAGGCCCTGCGGATCGAGCCGGGTAACGCCGCGGCTCATTTCAACCTGGGGCTCCTCAAGGCTGAAAAAAAGGAGGCTAAAGAGGCGGAGAAGGAATTGCGGGAAGCCTTCCGGCTGGACCCCAAAATGGCCCCGGCAGCTTACAACCTCTGCATTCTCACCATGAAAGACCGGCCGCAGGAGGCCTTGTCCTGGTGCCGCCGGGCCATGGCCCTCAACCCCCAGGAACCCAAGTACGCCTTTACCCTGGCTTTTTACCAGAAGGACCAGAGGGACCTCCCCGGTGCGGCCGCCACCCTGAAAGACCTTTTGGCAAAGCACCCTGGCTTCACGGACGGCCAGCTTTTATTGGCGGAGATTTACCTGCAACAGGGAGACC
>JBAQHL010000401.1:0-3894 GCA_049288295.1 Desulfobaccales bacterium | reverse complement strand
TGTTTAAGATATTCAAAAAGACCTGCTGCAACTGCCCCCGGTCGGAGGCAATCCTGGGCAGGTCCTTGGCCAGATTCAACTGCAGGTCAATATTGCGGTACAGGGCCTCTTTTTCCAGAAATCCCAGGACTTCCTCAATCACGTCGTTCATGCTGAGCATCTGGATGGTAACGTCCATGCGCCGGGCAAATCCCAACAACCGCTGGGTGATGGTGCGGCAACGGTCCACTGACTGCAAAATGGCGCCGGTGAGGGGCAGCAGCCTGTCTTTTTTGGGGAAATCCGGGGTAAACTCCGCCAGATCCTTAATAAGTCCCGCTTTTTCATTAATAATCGCCAGGGGGTTGTTGACCTCGTGGGCCACGCCCGCGGCCAGCCGGCCGATGGAGGCCAGCTTGCTGGATTCCTGCATTTCCCGATAAGCAGCCTCCCTTTTCAGGTCTGATTCCTCCAGGCGTTTCACTAGCTTATCCACCAGCTTGAAAATCACCAGGAAAATGATGAGCACCCCCAGGGCAAAGACAAAGAAGGCTTCGGTTTTCAGGGTGTACCAGGCCTGCATCAGCTGGCTGCGGGGTTTCACCACCATGAGGATAAAGGGCAAGGATTCGAAATAGGCATAGGTGAGCATAACATCCTCACCCCGGATATCTCTCATTTCCAGAACGGTGGGCTCGTAGCTCAGGGGTGGCAGGGGCATGGGGAAGGTTTCCAGAACCTGCCCGTAAAACTTCGAGGGGGTCTGAAGGACGCCGCTTTTGTTCAAAAGGAAAACATCGCTGGCCGGATCCACCCGCATGGAGGCAATAAGCTCATTGAAACGGTTGGTGTCGATGGTGGCCCGGAGCACACACCCAAAGCAGGGTGCGGGTCCGGTGACGCTGCGCTCCACGGCCATGACAATGTGAGGCAGCTTGCGGTAGCCCAGAAAGACATCGCTGATATAGGAACCCCGCACCCGGGTCTCCTTATACCAATCCTGGTCGGTGTAGTCCTTCCCCTTGAGATGATAGGGGCCGTCATAACTCACCTGCACGCCGTTGGGATCAAGAAACCCCAGGTCCACGACCCCAGTGAAGGCCTTCTTCATCGAAGAGAATATACGGCTCAAATTTTGCGCGTTAGCCAGTTCCTCGCAGGTGTGGGACGAGGCAATAAAACTTACCGCGGAAAGGCGCTCCGCCAGGAAAAGCTCAAAGGAATGGCGAGCTTTATTCACCAGGATTTTTTGGGGCTGGAGGATCTCCTCCTGCATGGTGCGGCGATAGAGATAATGATTGATGAGGCCCATGATCAACAGGGGCAGGATGGTGACTATGAGCATTAAAATGATAATATTTCTTCGCAGGATTTTGTATCGTTCAGGTGACGCAGCGTAATCGGGGAGCTCTCTCAGGCTGCCGAAAAAGCTCGTCAGTGTTTGTTTCAGCCAACTCACCATGCGCCGCCTCAATTTCTCTTGTGGGCTTTGTGGCTTAAGAAATCTGCTGCTGCGGCCTTAACCTGGCCCTTTGGAAGGTCATGGGGTAGGGAAAAGGCTATCAGGAAGCAACCCCTTGCCCGGCGGGCCGGGGTTTTGAAAAACAATATGGCTATCTTTTTGTTATCATTAATTATTTCAATTAATTTTTCTCATTATATCCAATAACTTTCATGACTGTCAATGAAATGACCATAATAATGGCCAAGATCGGGAGTCTTTTTTGACAGGTACTTTGTTTTTATGGATAATATTTTGACTCAGGTTCGTTATCTTCTTTTACAAAGGTGAAGGGATAGGGCTAACAGTGAACAGATTGAAGGAATGGTTTAAAAAGCGGCTCACCCGGACACAGCCTGTCCCTCCCCCGGAGCCGCCTCCTGAATTGGTGGAGCGCTACCACCAGTATAAGCGCCTGCTGACTGCCAATAACACCATCCTCTCCGTCCTGGCTGACCTCCAGGACAAAATGAATAAAGACTTTTTGTTTGACATGAACTACGTGAGGTCGGCCGTGGGCAGGGTGGAAGAAGAAGCCCGCACCCTGGTGGGGGCCCTGGAGGCCATGGCCCCCGGCCGCTACGCCCGCCTGGAAACGGCCCTTTCCCAGGTAAATCAGCGTATTGGCGAGGAGTTGGCCGAGCCCCAGCTCAAACCCGGCCCCCTGGTTTTGCCTCTGGGGGAGGTAAAGGACGGCTGGTTTTTCGGGGGCAAAGCCGAGCATCTGGGGGTCTTGTGCCGGATAGGCCTGCCGGTGCCGTCTGGTTTCGCCATCAGCGCTTACGCCCAGAAACTCTTTTTCGACCACTCGGCCCTGGAGGCATTCATTCATGACGCCATCGCTGACGCCGGCTCGAAACAACTGGAGGGCCTGAATCAAGCCAGCGCCGCCATCCGGGAGCGGGTCCTGTCGGCGCCCCTGCCGGCCGAGCTTTCCGAACTCTTGCAGGAGCATCTCGACAAACTGGGCACCGAGCGGGTGGCCGTGAGAAGCTCGGCCCTCCAGGAGGACAGCTATTTCAGCTTTGCCGGCCAATTTGAAACCATTCTCAACGTGCCCCGGGCCATCGTGGAGCAGCGCTATAAAGAAGTGGTGGCCAGCCAGTTCACCCCCCGGGCCCTGTATTATTGCCACACCAAGGGGTTCTCCTACCAGGAGATGGCCATGGGAGTGGTGGTCATGAAGATGCTGGAGCCCAGGGCCGCCGGAGTTCTTTATACTGCCGATCCCCGCCAGGGGGGCCGGGCCACCATTGTTAATGCCGTCTGCGGTTTGGGCTCCATGGCGGTGGGGGGCCAGGTGGAGCCGGATATTTACCGGGTGGAAGAAAGCCGGGTGGTGGCCCAGCAGGCCGGGGAAAAGGAGCGCATGCACGTGCCCGCGCCGGAAGGGGGCATTACCGAAACCGTCACCCCCGCTGACCTGGGGGGCCTGTGCCTGAGCGAACCCGAGGTCTTGCAACTGGCTTCCCTGGGAGCCCAGGTGGAGGAGCACTGCGGCCAACCCCAGGATATCGAATGGGCCCTGGATGTTAAGGGTGAGCTTTACCTCCTGCAGGCTCGACCTTTGCGTTTAAAAACCCCAGTCACCACCGAGAGCATCCCGCCCATCATCAAGGACGCCAAGGTTCTCATCGGCCAGGGGGCCATCGCCTCCCGGGGCGCAGCCGCAGGAAAAATCCACGTGCTGCGGGAAGAGAATCTCGATGAAGTCCCCGCCGGCGCGGTCCTGGTGACCAGGCGGGCCCTGTCGGAATACGGGGTGGCAGCGGACCGGGTGGCCGCCATGGTCTGCGAGGTGGGGAGCGTTACCAGCCACCTGGCCACAGTGCTCCGAGAAGCGGGCACCCCGGCCATTTTCGCGGCCAAAGGCGCCACCCAGATTCTCACGCCCGGGGTGGAAGTAACCGTGGACGCCATCTATGGCAATATTTACGAGGGCCGTCAGGAAGAATTGTTAAAGGCCAGCCCCCGGGAGTCCATGGCCAAACAGAGCCGAGCCTGGATGGTCCTGGAGCGGGCCCTGAAACACATCACCCCCCTGCACCTCCTGGACCCCCGGGCCGAAAATTTCAGTCCCGAACACTGCACCACCATTCACGACATCACCCGCTTCGCCCATGAAAAGGCCATGGGGGAAATGTTTCAAATTTCCGAAGTCACCCAGGAAGTCGGCGCCCGGCGCCTGCAGAGCAATATCCCCATAGAAGTGTATGTCATCGATCTGGGGGGCGGGCTGCGGCCGGAGGCCCTCAACCGGGCCGTGGTGCATCCTGAGGATATCGCCTCCCGGCCCATGGCCGCCTACTGGCGGGGAGTAAATGCCGCCGGCTGGAAGGGGCCCAAGCCTGTGGATTTAAAGGGGTTGATGTCCGTGGTCACGGGCACCGGCGCCGGGGCGAACATCCATCACA
>JBAQHL010000400.1:0-1628 GCA_049288295.1 Desulfobaccales bacterium | reverse complement strand
GAACTCCAGAATCTCAACTTCGGGGGCAGGCTCGGTGAGGACATGGGGGATCCTGGCCAGACGTTCTGTAAGGAGATTGATGGCCTTGGCGGGCTCCACCTCATGGTGCAGTTGGGCCTTGAGATCCACCCGGCGATAGGGATTGGTGGTAAGGTTCTGGATGTTGTCGCCAAAAATCTTGTTGTTGCCCACGAAGGTGCGGATGTTGTCCGGGGTGTCAATGGTGGTGGTGAACAGTCCGATTTCCCTCACCGTGCCGGTGACGCCGCCGGCGTTTATAAAATCTCCCACTTTAAAAGGCTTGAGAAAGACCAGGAAGGCGCCCGCGGCCAGATTCGACATCATGCCGCCCCACATGGCGCCGATGGCCAAACCGACACCGGCCAGAAGACCGGCGATGGTGGTGGTCTGGAAGCCGAAGTAGCTGAACATGGCCACAATCAGGATGAGTTTTAATAAGATATGGACCGCTGAAGTGTCGTATTTCACCAGGGTTTCATCCACCTTTTTGTCGGCCAGCCCCCGGGTGATTAGATTGTTGGTGAAGCGTATCAGCCAGGAACCCACGATCCAGACGATGATGGCCCCCAGAACTTTCAGGCCGATATCCACTCCCTGACTCATGAGATCTTTAACAAGAATCTGGTAGTCCACGAATCTTCCTCCTTAGGGAAATTTAACACCGCGGCCGGGCAGTAAAAATGCAAGATTGATCCTTCTCCGAAGCTGAACCTGAGAAAAGACAACCGCTTATTTTAGTAATTATTCCTTGCCTTTTGTCAAGCTGCCCCGCAATATTTTACCAAGCAGGTTGCGAAAATTGTCTGGACCGGCCTGCCCCCGGCGGCATTTTGCCGGCGAGGGCGCCGCTCTCTGGTTCCTTCGAGGTATCAGGAAATTTTGGTTTGATGAGGGATTTTTCCAGAGGCGCAATTGCTTGTTTGACGGCAGGCTGGCATTAAGCCAGCTTTTCCCAGCGCGCCACTTCTTCAGAGAGATGAAGGACCTCGCTGCTGTTGAAGCAGGTCATCTCGGGAAGGGGGGAATCAAGGGGAATCTCATAATCATCGTCATTGGGGCCGAAAAAATGCAGGACGGACACGAAAAACAACCCTTGATTGATAACATGCTCCGAGATCTTGATGCCGTACTGGTTGGTAAAGCGTAAAACCGCCTCGTGTTCCGTCATGGAGGACTTGAAATTGAGAGAGGCGATGCTGAAGGTGAGGGGACCCAGAAATCTGCAGGGCGGGAGCCAGTGATGCTCCCTGGCCTTCCGGTCTTGACCTCTGGTTCCCTTATTTTCCGGCGGCATGCTTCTTCCCTGGAAAAACGCTCGCAATAAAGGGGCCTTGCCTTTAATCCGCTTCATTGGCATCCTCTCTCGGCGATAACATCATCAGGAGCATGTCATAGGTTTCGCCATCCTGGCCCATAAAAAAATCCTCCAGGCGGGCCCTGATCTGAAATCCCCGGTTTCGCAGGGCCTTGACCATCTGCTTATGGTCAGCCACCACCTCGGCCTTCAGCCAGCGCAGTTTCTCCTGTCCGGCCCACCGAATCAGTTCATCCAGGAGGATGGAACCCAGGCCCAGGTTTCGGAAGGGCCTGGCGATAAATAACTCGAT
>JBAQHL010000399.1:0-2336 GCA_049288295.1 Desulfobaccales bacterium | reverse complement strand
GGGCAGGGATGAAATCCCTGGCCCTCCCCCCGCAAACCTGCACCACTCCCTCCTACTCCCCCCGCGCCAGGTTCAGGGCGCCGCCCAGGGCGAGCATGCGCCGCTGGCGCTCCGAGAGGTCCACCTTGACCCAGATTTCTCTCTCTTTTTGGCCATCCGGGCCGATGACCGTGAGGGGCAGGCGCTCGTCCCCCTGAAGGAGGCGCCGGCGCACGCCGGGCAGCTCCAATACCTGTTCTTCCTGGAGGCTGTGATAATCCTCGGGGTTCTCAAAGGTAAGGGGCAAAATGCCGAAATTTATCAGGTTGGCGAGATGGATGCGGGCAAAGCCTTTGACCAGTTTGACCCGGACGCCGAGATAGCGGGGCGCCAGGGCGGCATGCTCCCGGGAAGAGCCCTGGCCATAGTTTTCACCCCCCACCACCGCGCCTTCCTTGAGGACGTGGTCCTCCTCCCACACCAGTTCCCCCTGGGCCTGTAATCGTTTAATAAAATCTGGGTCCAGGCGGGAAAAGGCAAACTGACTGATGGCCGGCAGGTTGCTCCTGAGGGGTAAAATCTGGCTTCCTGCGGGCAGAATGTCGTCAGTGCTGACGTTATCCCCCGCTTTGAGCCAGACTTTTCCCCGCCAGGTCTCGGGTAGGGGCGACAGTTGAGGAAAGGGCACGATGTTGGGACCCCGCAACACTTCCACGGGCTCGCCGGGAGGCGGCGGCGGCGTCAGGTGGCGGCCGTTCACCAGGTAATAGCGGGGCTGATTGATGCGGGGATAGGTCCCCAAACGCCGGGGATCGGCGATTTCCCCGAAAATGGCTGCGGCCACGGCGGTTTCCGGCGTAGCCAGATACACCTGGTCGCCCTTGGTGCCGCTGCGCCCCGGAAAATTCCGGGTGAAAGTGCGCACGCTCACGGCCCCGGTGGGCGGGGCCTGGCCCATGCCGATGCAGCCCCAGCACCCCGGCGGCATGATGCGGGCCCCGGCTTCCAGGAGGGGCACCAGACCGCCGGCCAGGATCAGGTTTTCCAGGACCTGTCGGGAGCCGGGGTTGATCTCCAGGCTGACCCGGGGGTGAACCTGCCGGCCTTTTAAGGCCCGGGACACCACCATGAGATCCCGCCAGGAGGAGTTGGCGCAGGAACCGATGAGCACCTGTTCCACCGGCAGGCCCTCCACCTCCCGCACCGGCACCACTTTGTCAGGAGAGCTGGGGCAGGCGATGAGGGGCTCAAGTCCCGAGAGATTGACCTCCTGGACCGTAACATAGCGGCTCCGGCCCTGGACTCTGAAGGGCCGCCAGTCGTCCTGCCGCCCCTGGAGAGTCAAAAATTTCTGGGTCTGGGCATCAGAGGGAAAAATGGAGGTGGTGGCCCCCAACTCCGCCCCCATATTGGTGATGGTGGCCCGTTCGGGCACCGTCAGGTGAGGCAGGGCCGAACCGGAGTATTCCAGGATTTTGCCGACGCCGCCTTTGACGGTCAGGCGGCGCAAGAGTTCCAGGATGACGTCTTTGGCGGACACCCAGGCAGGAAAACGCCCGGTGAGGTTGATGCCCATAACCTCAGGCATGACCAGGTAAAAGGGCTGGCCGGCCAGGGCCAGGGCCACATCGAGGCCCCCGGCCCCAAAGGCCAGCATGCCCGCGCCGCCGGCGGTGGGGGTGTGGCTGTCCGAGCCGATGAGGGTTTTCCCCGGCGCGCTGAAGCGCTCCAGGTGAACCTGGTGGCAGATACCGTTCCCCGCCGAGGAAAAATGCAGGCCGTAGCGGGCGGCAATACTCCGCAAAAAGCGGTGGTCATCGGCATTGCGGAAGTCGGTCTGCAGGAGGTTGTGATCCACATAGCTCACCGCCACTTCCGGCTGGGCCCGCTCCACGCCCATGGCCTCGAACTCCAGGTAGGCCAGGGTGCCGGTGGCGTCCTGGGTCAGTGTGTGGTCAATTTTAAGGGCCACCTCGGCGCCGGGAACCAATTCCCCCGAAACCAGATGGGCTTGCATGATTTGCTCTACCAGAGTTTTCCCCATATCCTCTCCGCCTGATTATGCCCTCGACAGCTGGAGCATTCTTTCAGCCATCACCCCAAGGTTTTTATCTGAGATTGCTGCACTGAGTCCTTGGGAGAGGGGCTGGGGCCTCTCAAACTCCCCTCCTAACCCTTGAACCGGGAGAACAGGCATCCTGCCTGTTCCGGCACAGGCTGGCAGCCTGTGCTCCCGCTCCCCCTAATCGGCGTTGGGGGAGTGGGGTTTTGAGGAGGAAACCGCTATCGAGACCTGAGGCCGCAAGCCTATCCTTCCCTGGATTTCCTCTCAAAATTCCTTCGAAGCAGTCTTAATA
>JBAQHL010000398.1:0-6565 GCA_049288295.1 Desulfobaccales bacterium | reverse complement strand
AAGAGTTCCTGGAGCGCTACCCGCAAATGGTGCGGCCGGACCAGGTGGTCCTGGCCGAAAAACTCATGGTGGGCTCGGCCTGCCAGCCCTGCGACCTGAGGGGCGCCATCAGCCAGGGGCACCGGGTGGCCGGCAAGATCGCCGCTCTGGTGAAAAAGGCCAAAGCCGGGGACCTCTTTGCCCCTTCCGTCATTTCCATGGTGGCTGAAGACAAATGCTCGGTGTGCACCCTGTGCCGTGAGGTGTGCGACTGCCTGGCCATCCAGCCGGTGAGCGGGCCGGTGGCGGGTATCGGCCACAACGTCCCCCGCATCGTGGACCCCATGCTCTGCACCGGAGAGGGCACCTGCGTGGCTTCCTGCCCGGAAATGGCCCTGACTCTCACCAACTGCACCCTGGCCCAACACGAGGCCCGGGTGACGGCCTTGGCCCAGAGTCTGGCCCCGGATGAGGTCATGGGGTTCGGCTGCCAGTGGAGCGGCGCAGCCGCGGCTGACCAGGCGGGGCTCAGGGGACTGGCCAGCAGCGGCCGCTTTTACCTTCTGCCGGTGCGCTGCCTCGGGCAGATTGACCCGGTGGTGATGGGCCGGGCCTTCCTGGAGGGGGCCAACGGCCTTTTGCTGGTGGGCTGCAATCCTGAGGAGTGCCACCACAGCTATGGGCTGGACCACACCTGGAGCCGGGTCTGGGCCCTGAAAAAGCTTTTGGCCCTGTGCGGCCTGGAAAAGGACCGCATCGCCCTGGCCCACAGCGACATCACCAAGCCGGAAGAGTATGTCAACACGGTGGTGAGTTTTCTCAAAACCATGGACCGCTTCGGCCCCATCCAGAGGGACGCGGACACCCAGAGCAAGCTGAAGGCCCTCTACGACGCTCTCCACACCTACCGGGTGCGCTGGGTCTTGGGGGTGAGCCTGAGAAGGCCCTGGGAAACCACCTACCCCATGCACATGCCCAACCCCACGGCCTATGATCAGACCCTGACGGAGATTCTCACCGAGGAATTCTTCCGGGCCCAGGTAACCAACCTGTTGCGGCAACGGGGCCGGTCGCTGCAACTTGCTGATATTGCTCATGGTTTGCGGGTGGATGAGGAACGCTCTTACGATTACCTGAAGGAAATGGGGCGGGACGGCCTGGTGTCGATTGTGTTTATCGACCGCACCCCTTATTACGGCTTGCCCTTTGGACCGCAGTGAATCAGGTGAATCAGTGGCCAGTAATCAGTGATCAGTAATCAGTGATCAGTGAACAAAACTGGCCGCCGATAACTGTCTTGAAAAGTTCCTCAGGGGTGGCATAGGCTTTCCAGCCTGTGCGGATACTCGAGGCGGGCACGGAGGCCCGCCCTACCGACTTTTCATAATTTGCGGGTGGGCCGCAGGCCCATGAGGAACTGTTACGAAAAGTTCTTATAGGACGGCCCATGGCCGCCACAACTACCTGATGGCGTGCACGGCACGCCCTATGACCTCTGTGCGGATACTCGAGGCGGGCGGGGACGCCCGCCCTCCATTTACTCTACCAACGCCTCTCGCCCCAGAGCACAGGCGTCCCGCCTGTGGCACAGGCAAGATGCCTGTGCTCCCGGAGAGACGTGGAGGTCGATCCGGTAGGACAGGCTTCCAGCTCGTCCAGGCCCAGGTTGAAAACCTGTGCCACCAAGTTTTTTCATGATTTTTAGAGAGCCAACGGCTCATGAGCGACTGTCTTGAAAAGTTTCGAGTTTCGGGTTCGGGTTTCGACTGTAGGGTGCGTCTTACGCATTAATTTTGGCGCGTGAGACGCGCCCTAGAGAAGGCGGCCGGGGACGGCCGCCCTACCAGAATCTGCTTGTTTCTTCCATGGGTGAAGACGGCGCCAATTTTTGTAATGTATTCCTGGGAGGCGATACTAGCCGGTGGAGTATCAGCGCCCACAACTCGCCCTACCAGTCGCTCACCGGCATCAATGCTCGTGGGGCCAGGGCTCATTTTCCCGCTCCTCCAGGAAATAGAAGAAGCGTTCCCTTTCCAGCTCCTTATGGGTTACCGGGCACTTTATCTTGATTTTCCGGTCCCCCACCTCGATGATTTCCCAGTCCCCTCTCCAGGGGCCGCCTTCGATGGAGATTTTGTCGCCCACCTGGGCGGGATATAGGCGAAACATGACGACCCGGTGGCCGCTCTGGCTGCTTTGGGACATGGGGCGTCTCCTCTCTGATCTATTTATATATGGAGGCTTTTGCAAAATACATTTACAGGCAAAAGATATTATCTGATTGCTAAGTTAAGCCTTGGTGGCACAGGCTTTCCAGCCTGTGCTGGCGCAGGCTTAGCCTCGCGGCTACAATTTTGCAAGGGCCTCTATGGATATTTTTTTTACCGAAAACAGAAAACCGCAAACCGCCTTAGGCCGCCATGAGGCGGTCCGCCAGTTGCTCCACCAGGAACAACAGGGACTCCAGGTCCAGGTAATCCGAGACATTGCCGTCGAAAAGGAAATGGACCTGGGCGGGAAAGTCCTCCTCCGGGTCGGCCTCCCAGAAAAGGAGAAGCACGGGCACCTTGGGGAGAGGCCGGAAAACCCTCTGCAGGTCTGCATCTTCAGCCGCCTTGATGGGCTCGCCCCCCAGGCGGGCCGAGGCCGCCTCCAGGTCCTTTTGCTTGCCGGCAAAGTGGGCCGCCAGTTCCCCCTCCAGGCGTTTGAGGGTTTTGGTTTTGGATACGGAGTTGGGCAGGCTCTGGTAGGTGATCCATTGGCCGGTGGCCGCACTCCGGCCCTGGGAGGCCAGGTAGTTGTAAAGGAGGATGGCGTCCCAGGGATTGGCCTCCACCCCCTCGGGATAGCGCACCTCGTCCTTGAACACCCGGAGGCGGTGGCCGAAATAATTCATAGCCACGTAGACCCGGCCGTTGTCCTCGCCAAATTTCGCACCCACTCCATCAGCCAGCGCGGCAAAATTTAAGGGGGCCACCTTTTCCTGGAGGGCCTCCAAAGCAATGGCGATGGACTCCCGGCGGCGGCCGGCGCCCGCGGCCTGCTGGCTGGCAATATCCCCGGCCAGGGCCTGGGCGGTCTCCGTGAGATGGGGGCAGCGGCTAAGCTCTTCCCCCTCCTTGATAACCTGGGTGGCAAAGGCCAGGCAGGTGGCCTGGCCGCAGTCCCCGCAGTTGGTGCGGGGGAGGGTTTTTAGTAATTCCATGACTGTCAGGGGCATGCCATGATCTCCTGAGGCCTCAAGGACCCGAATCGGGTTCTGAGTCCTGGGCATATTTCATGAATGTTAAATACCTAAGTCTGGTTTGGCAACGGCCCCCTACTTCAATCAGGAAAGTTTTTGACAGGGGTTGGTCCTGTCGCCCTGGCGGAAGCGGCCTTCAATCAGGATAGCTCGGCGAGAAGGGGTGGGTCCAGGACTTGAGAACCAAAAGAAGTTGGCGGAAATATTCCACGGCCTCGGGGTCCTGGCGCCCCGGGCTTAAAAGGTGGGTGGCCCAGCCGATTTGGGCCAGGCCGTAATGGGCCAGCACTATTTGGCCAATGGCCACATAGCCTACGGCAACCTGCCCCACGCCGAAATAGGCGGTGACGGCGACCTGGGCCAGCGCCGTGAAACCCAGGATAAATTGGCCAAACCCGAAAAGGAGGCCCACGCCGAATTGGGCGATGGTGACGAGGCCCACGGCAAACTGGCCGATGGCAATGATGCCTTTGGCCACCCGGTATTTGCCCCGGGCATCCCTGCCGAAAGCCACGTGAATGAGGGGATATCCAAGGTACGTCTGGGTGGACTGCCACTCAAAGCCGGTCCCCCGCCATTGCTGGCTCCCCGGCCGGGGCGCGCCGCAATGGGGGCAGGCTAGGGCCGAGTCGCTCACTTCACGTCCGCATTCCCGGCAGGTGGTCAGGGCCATGGCATTAGTTTCCGAATTTCGGCAGGCGGGCAACCACCCTCAATGAAAATCAAGTTCATCTTTCTCCACCGCCAGCCTGGCAGTCTGCTCCCTCCCGCAGCAGGTGAACTCGGCCTGATAATTCTCGAAAAAAGCGTCACAGGGCAACTGGCGCACCGCCACTCCCCGCCAGACACCGCAGTGTTGACAGCAGGCCTCATATTGGCCGCCCGAGAGCCTTATTTTGACCATGGGCATGATGGGAGTTTCCTTGCCAAATCGGACCGTTTCCGGTGATAATCATTAATACCGTTTTCAATTTGCGGTTTGCGGTTTTTTGCTGAAATAAGATGGATTATCAATCAGTTAGTCGCTGAGTTTGTTGCATGTAAAACTGAACTCGGTATAAGAGGCAGCCAGGCCTTGAAATTTACAAACAGGCCTCATACCTTTTTACCATATTTCCTGGGCCTTGAGGTTCAGTTTCTCATGAAGGAGAGGAGACTTATTTATGGCAGCCAATAAGGGGGAAGGGAAAGGTTTCCGCGGCATCTCCCTGGGAAAAATCGCCGGCATCCGCATCAACCTGGACTTTTCCTGGTTCATCATTTTCGGCCTGGTGCTTTTTGCCCTGTCCGCCGGTTATCTGCCCCGGGCGTATCCGGGGCTGGAGAGCCAAACCTACTGGATCGCCGGCCTCATTGCCACCCTGCTCTTTTTTGCGTCGGTGATGCTCCACGAGTTGGCCCACTCTTTGGTGGCCATGCGCCACGGCATTGATATTCCAGAAATCACTTTGTTCATTTTCGGCGGGGTCTCCCGCCTGTCCCAGGAGCCCACCGACCCCAAAGCCGAGTTCAAGATTGCGGTGGTGGGGCCCCTGACCAGCTTCGCCCTGGCCGCGGCCTTCGGGGCCCTAGGCCTGGCCCTGAAGGGCTTTGGGCAGTCCCTGATTGCCGTGGTCATCGGTTATCTGGCCTGGATCAACCTGGCCCTGGGCATTTTCAATCTCATCCCCGGCTTTCCCCTGGATGGCGGCCGCATCCTCAGGGCCTTTTTGTGGTGGAAAACGGGGTCATTGACCCGGGCCACCAAGGTGGCCGCGGACTTCGGCAAGGGCTTCGCCCTGGCCATTATGATCCTGGGGGGCCTGCAGATCTTTGCCGGGGCCCTGATTAACGGCCTGTGGTTCATTTTTATCGGCATGTTCCTGCGGGGTATGTCGGTGCAGGGCTACGAGGAGCTGGTCATCCGCAAGTCCCTGGAGGGGGTGCGCGTGGAGGAAATCATGGTGCAGGAGGTGGTGACTGTATCCCCCCAGATGACCATTTCCCAATTGATCCACGACTACTTTTTGCACTATGCCTACCGGGGTTTCCCGGTGGTGGACAACGGCCGGGTGACGGGGGTGGTCGCCGTGCCGGCGGTGCGCCAATTGCCCCGCCAGGAGTATGACCACCGCCAGGTCTCGGAGATCATGACGCCCCTCACGGAAGACCTGGTCATCGACCCCCAGACCTCTCTGGCCGAGGCCCTGATGAAAATGAGCCGGGAGGAGCAGGACCGTCTCCTGGTCCTCAAGGAAGGCCGCCTGGCGGGTCTGGTCACCAAAACGGGGCTCCTGCGCTTCGTCCAGATCAAGCAGGTCTTGGAGCCCTGATTCGGGGCGCCTCCTGTGATTGTCTGGGCAGAGGCATGATTTACCTTGACAAAAAGAGGAATATGCCGATAATAAAAAAATAATAGCATGTCAGACTGAAAGCCGGACCGCGGGTCCGTGAATGAAATCGGGAGGGTATGCTCAAAATACCCTCCTTTTTTTTCTGACTGCTTGCGGTCCTGCCCTGGGGTTGGGATTATTTTCAGCATTATTTGGAGGTTCCTCGCACATGAGGGAAACTGGTAGAGTTAAATGGTTTAATGATTCAAAAGGCTTTGGTTTTATAACCCGCGAATCTGGCCCTGATGTCTTTGTTCATCACACTGCCATTGAGGGTTCCGGCTTCCGCACCCTGGCGGAAGACCAGGAAGTGGAATTTGAAGTGGTCCAGGGGGCCAAGGGGCTCCAGGCCCAAAACGTGGTAAAAATCTGAATCGAGACAATACCTGAGGGCCCTGGAATTGACCCGGGGCCTTCTTCGCACCGAAGTATGTGAGGTAGGGTTTGGCTAAAAACCGGTATGGCTGGAACAAGCGCATAAAAGAAATTGCCCGAAAGATGAAGCAAGAGGACAAGCTCAAGCGCCGCCAGTCCAAAGGTAAGGAAAAATCAATGGAGGAGTCACCTGGGGACACCGATCTGGACCCCGACGTGGCAACTGTGGCGGAAGACTTGACGTCAACCTGATTGGCGGTAACGTTTTTAAAAAAGAGACCAAAAGAGAGACAAGATGAGCATGAAATTATACGTGGGCAACCTGCCCGAGAGCATGACGGATGATAAGTTGAAAGACATTTTTGTTGAGGCCGGTCCCGTGGCCTCAGCCAAGGTTATTACGGATCGCTACACCGGCCAGCCCCGGGGTTTCGGGTTCGTGGAGATGGAGACCAAAGCGGACGGTCAGCGGGCCATCTCCATGTTCAACGGCAAAGACGTGGATGGCAACACCCTGAAAGTGAATGAAGCCCGGCCCCAGGCGAAAGGCGGCGCTCGGGGTGGCGGCGGCGGCCGCTTCGGCGGTGGCGGTGGC
>JBAQHL010000397.1:0-2510 GCA_049288295.1 Desulfobaccales bacterium | reverse complement strand
AAGATGATTTATAAAAACAAACATTGAATATTGACACATCTCCTCTTATAGTAAAAAAATATTATCATGACCTCTAAAGAAGACAATACCATGCCAACCCCCAAAGCCCTGGTCCTCTACGGTTACGGCCTCAACTGCGACTGGGAAACCCAGTTCGCCCTGAACCAGGCCGGAGCTGAGGCCGTCCGGGTCCACACCAGCGACCTGCTGGCCAATCCCGCCAGGCTCTGGGATTATCACCTCCTGGCGGTGCCGGGGGGCTTCAGTTGGGGGGATGAACACGGGGCCGGGGTCATCCTGGCCCTGCGCCTGAAACTGGCCCTGGGCCAGGCCCTCCAGGAGTTTGTCCAGGCAGGCCGGCTGGTGATTGCCATCTGCAACGGCTTTCAGGTGCTGGTGAATTTAGGTTTGCTCCCCAACCTGCCGGGAAGGGAAGGCGAGCGCCGGGTGGCCCTGATCCCCAACGACTGCGGCAATTTCCGGGATGCCTGGGTTCACTTGCAGGCCAATCCCCAGAGCCCCTGCATCTTTACCCGGGGGCTTGATGCCCTGGAACTCCCCATCCGCCACGGCGAAGGGAAATTCTACACCGACCCCGAAATTTTGCAGGTATTGGAAAGGAACGGCCAGATTGCTCTGCAGTATGCCCTGCCCGAAGGCGACCTCGCCCAGGGCCGCTTCCCCGAAAACCCCAACGGCTCGCTCCTGGACATCGCCGGCATCTGTGATGCCAGCGGCCTGGTCCTGGGCCTCATGCCCCACCCCGAAGCCCACATTTCCCCCTACCAGCACCCCGCCTGGACTGCTGCCAAGGAAGCCTATCGGCGCCGGGGCGAGCCTTACCTGGAGCAGGCTGCCCCGGGCCTGAAGATTTTTCAAAATGCGGTGGAATACTTACGAAGGAACGGGGACTGACAAGATAACACTAAGTTGGAGAGCACCTCGATCCAGTCTTGCAGCCGGATCGATGAACGGGGTCGGGGAAAGCAGTGGTCGGAGTCCCTCTGCCCTTCCTTTGTATCCCCTTAAAACTACATGCGGGTAATATCCGGCCGGATGCAGGACTCAGGGCTGCACCACTCGGGCATAGGCTCGCCCGTGCCTTCCAGGTGCCTCTCAAACCGGGAGACCACCTCCCAGCCCTTGCCCTGCCAGACTGACAGGTCTGGAGGAGCGGCGCCGCCATACTGAAAGGTCTTCGGGCCTTTGGTGTCGTAAACGTGCACGTCCACCTCGACATTGCCCTTCTTTACCCTATAGCCATACTCGATATTCATCACAGTATTAGGGGTGGTGTATTTGGCCACGAAGGAATAGACCTTGCCCTCATGTTTGACAACGGAATAGGTCAGGCAGCAGTCGCCAACCCCCTCGCCCCCCGGCCCGGTGAGTCCGCCGCAGCCGCAGTTTTTCCGCACCAGGTCAACTCCATCTACCCTGTAGCCGTGAGGAATTTTTTCTACCACCGGATCAGCCATGGTCTGTCCCTCCTTGGAGCAATTTTAGATACAAAATAAGCATGAATTTGCGGAAAACAATACTGACTGGGAACATCATGGAGAAAAAAGCCGCCGGCTGGATCTGGCAGGGGAGGGCGTCTGCTGCATCCAGGCTATTTACTTACTCAGGGAACTTTTGCATGGAAGAGGGGTTATCCCGGAGCTCACTATTTCCAGGAAACATTTTGGCTGATTGATGGATGGATCGACAGACCTGCGCTGGATATTAAGAAAGGCAGGGCGGGTTTTAAACCCACTCCGACGTTTTCGGAGGATATCGTTGTTGGTTACGCCTGTTCCACCAGCCGGGGCAGAAGGTCGGCGGCCTGCTCCAGGACGAGACCGCTGGCCTGGGCCGAGGCCTCCGTGTAGACCTGGGGTCTGTCCCCGGGACGGCGGGAGTCGAACAGGATAAAAGGCACCGGCTCGGGGGTGTGGGTCTTCAT
This sequence comes from Desulfobaccales bacterium, assembly GCA_049288295.1. Taxonomy (GTDB): domain Bacteria; phylum Desulfobacterota; class Desulfobaccia; order Desulfobaccales; family 0-14-0-80-60-11; genus JBGSLA01. Next base: position 565 of record JBAQHL010000397.1, on the reverse strand, counting down.
GGCGATGGGGGTCAGGTGGTCGCAGGCCAGGAGCACCCGGTGGTCCCCCAGGTTTTTTAGCCCCGCCAAGAGAGGCCCCACCACCCGCCGGTCAAAATCCTCGATGGCCTGAAGCTTCAGATGGAGCTCGCCCTTATGGCCGGCTTCATCCGGGGCCTCCACATGGATGAAAACCAGGTCTTTCTCCTGCAGGGCCGTTAACGCGGCCTCCACTTTGCCCTCATAGTTGGTGTCCAGGTAGCCTGTGGCCCCCGGAACCAGGATGGGGGTGAGCCCGGCATAGAGGCCGATGCCCCGGATGAGGTCCACTGCACAGATCACCGCGCCGCTGAGGCCGAAGCGCTCCTTCAGGGTAGGGAGAGACGGCGATTTCCCCTGGCCCCACAGCCAGATGGAGGTGGCGGGCAGCTTCCCTTGAGCCCGGCGGCTGCGGTTTAAGTCGTGTTCCTGGAGGATGGGCCAGGAGGCCCGGATCAGGGCCCACAAAGGCGCGGCCGGCCCCTCCTTTTGAAAGAGCTTCCCCACTTCCTGACCGGAATGGTCATGGGGCGGGTAGGTCTTCCAC
>JBAQHL010000396.1:0-1596 GCA_049288295.1 Desulfobaccales bacterium | reverse complement strand
CTGCATATCGAAGGGACCCCTCTTGGTGGGGACACATTAAGGGGCAGAGCCAATGAACTACTAAGGGTTATTGATGCGGTTGCGCAATACCCCGGATGTCTTGAACACCAATACCTTGCGTGGCCTCAAGATAAGATTTAGCCTAACCAAACATGCACGAGCTGGCACCCTCGGTGGCGGGCCTGATGTGTCTTTATGTACTGAATAGGTAGAATTTTCAGGAGCTTGATAAGTTTCTAAGGAGAGCAGTTATCCGCCCTGTAATCCTTTACCTCATTCTTCTCCGTGGAGAATAAACACCCCCCAATAGAAAGGATGGGGATATTTGGCCTTAATGGCCCGGCGGGAAAGCTGCAAGGCTTCGGAACGGGATTTGCCTTCCTTGAGGTGGGCGTAGAACTGGGTCATGAATGTAACCGCTTCCAGAGAGGCCAATGGCCAGAGGCTCACCACCACACTCTGGGTCCCCGCGTGCTGGAAGGCCCGGGCGAAGTTGGCCACCCCTTCCCCTTCCATCACCTGGCCACGTCCTGTAAGGCAGGCGGAGAGCACCACCATATCAGCGTTGAGTTTCAGATCCAGGACTTCGCTCATGGTAAGGAAGCCGTTGTCCCCCTCGGCATTGTCCACCTGGCCCAGCAAAATGAAAGGTTCATTGACCCCCTGAACCTTCCCCGGGAGGTCAGCGTGGGTGGCGAAGTGGAGGTAGCGGTAGTCACCCAGGGGGGACCGCTTGAGAACGGTTTCGTTGGCCTGCAAGTTCAGGAGCACGTCGGGAGGCTCAGGTTTAACCTGAAAGATCTGGGCAATGTCTTTGACTTCGGTCTCCGTCTCCGGCAGAGGTGGGCAAGTCAACTCCTTCCCCCCATCATCCCCCTGTCGGGTCTTGCCCCAATCCTGGTGGGTGGCCAGGGCCCGAAAAGCATACTGAGAGCCCGCCTGGGCCAGGAGTTTAGGCTTCTCTTTCCCTTGTTTTGATGCCACGTAGCGGGGGTCCTTTTGACTAAACACCGGGTTTCCCAAAGCAAATAAGGACCGCTTGGCCCGGGGCGCCTGCAGGCGCCGCTTAAGGGCCAGGACCGTGGCCGACTGGTAGTAGGTGAGGGTGTAGCGGTCCCCCACATAAACGCTGTCTTGAACCCCGTTGCCCTCCTTAATTAACAGGGCCTCAAAAGGCAACAGCCCCAGGAGACCGTCGGGGATGATGATGAGCCGTTCACCCTCCTGTACCTCGACCAGGGCCTCTTTCAGGAGGAGGTCCCCCAGCTCTTTCCCCTGCGCAATGGAGAACGCCGAAAGCTCCATGTCTAGAAGGGGAGCCATAAAGGACTTGACTTTTCCTTCCAGGGCCTTCCGGCCCAAGGGGAGCCGGATAATTTTTTTCACGCCGCCCTGGCGCACCACCAGGACATAAGAGGCCTTATCCCCCAGGGCATACTCCAGGAGCACCTCCTGAGGTTTCAGGGGAAGTTCCCGGGCCGGCAGGGGTTCGGGATAATGGAGCGCGGCATAGACCGGGAATTTTTGCCGCAGTTCTTTAACCAGAGCCCGCTGGGCCGAGACGAGGCGCTCTTTTTTCTCCTTGGCCTCCTGGAC
>JBAQHL010000395.1:0-9636 GCA_049288295.1 Desulfobaccales bacterium | reverse complement strand
GCGCATCCCCGCGGACATCATGGCGGGCATCACCCTGGCGGCCCTCAACATCCCCCAGGCCCTGGGCTACACCAAAATCGCCGGCACCCCGGTGATCACCGGTCTTTACGCCATTCTCCTGCCCATGTCCATCTTTGCGGTGTTCGGCTCCTCAAGGCACCTGGTGGTGGGCGCCGACTCGGCCACAGCCGCTATCCTGGCCGCGGGTCTGGCGGGCCTGTCCGCCTCTGGTTCCCCGGAATATATGGGACTTTGCGGTCTTCTGGCCATTATGGCGGCCGCGTTTCTCCTCATCGCCCGGCTTGTCGGGTTGAGCTTCCTGGCTGACTTTTTGTCCCGCACCGTGCTGGTGGGGTTCCTCACCGGGGTGGGCGTCCAGGTCTCCCTCATGGAGATCGGCGGCATGCTGGGTGTGCCCAAAGGCGGCCACGGCCCGGTGGGCCACCTGGTCCACGACCTCCAACATCTGGCCCAGACGAACTTCTTCGCCCTGGCGGTCTCCCTGGCCGTTCTGGTCGTCATCCTGGGTTCCCAAAAAATCTCCAAAAAGATTCCCGGGGCCCTTATCGCGGTCTTCGGCGCCATCGCCGCCAGCTGGGCCCTTGATCTGCCATCCTACGGGGTGGCCACCCTCGGGGCCATCCCCCAGGGTCTCCCCCGGTTCGGTTTGCCCCAGGTGGATTGGAGCCCTGACCTGTTGAGGAACCTCCTGGGCACGGCTTTTTCCATCTTTGTGGTGATCCTGGCCCAGAGTGCGGCCACTTCCCGGGCCTTTGCCGCCCGCTATAACGAACCTTTTGACGAAAACATGGATTTGCTGGGGCTAAGCCTGGCCAATGTGGGGGCCGGACTGTCCGGCTCCTTTGTGGTCAACGGCAGCCCCACCGCCTCGGAGATGGTGGAGAGCGCCGGGGGCCGTTCGCAAGTGGCCATGATGGCCAGCAGTGTCGTGGTGCTCCTGGTGCTGCTCTTTCTCACCGCGCCCCTGGCCTACATGCCGGAAGCGGTCCTCTCCACGGTGGTTTTTCTCATCTGCGTCCATCTCATCGACGTTCAGGGACTTCGCCGCATCTACCGGGAGCGGCCCTGGGAATTCTGGGTGGCCCTCATCACCGCGGCCACCGTGGTCCTGGTGGGGGTAGAGGAGGGCATCCTCCTGGCCCTGTTCCTCTCCTTGGCCATACATACCCGCCACGGGTATCGCCCCAAAAACTCCCTCATCGTGCTGGACCCCGGCGGGGGCTGGAAGTCCCAGACGCTGGACAGCCAGGCCCAGACGCTGCCGGGCTTGCTGATGTATCGTTTCACCCACGGCATGTATTACGCCAATGCCGGGGTCCTGGCCGAGGAAGTTACCAGACTGGTCAAGGAGGCCCATCCTCCGCTGTCATGGTTCTGCATCGGCGCCACCGCGGTGGATGACGTGGATTTCACCGCCGCGGCCACCCTGCGCACCCTCCACGGCATCCTCCGGGATAAAAAGGTGAAACTGGTGTTTGTGGGAGTGACCCCCGGAGTGTATGCCCAACTGAAACTCTCTGGCCTGGTTGACCTGGTGGGCCCTGATGCCTTTTATACCTCGGGGAGCGAGTTGATCAGCGCCTTCCGGCGGAACCTGGGGCTGCCCCCTCAGGCAGGCTGACCTGAGAAAATCACTGAACTTCCAGTCAATGGAGCGGCTATGGGAAAACTTAAGGACAGGCTCTACACCTTCATCTGGAATCTCAATGATCCCTGGCGGGCGGCTTTGTGTCTACCCCTGGGCCTGGCCCTTTACGCCTTCGGCCAGTGGCGGGGCTGGGGCTGGGAGCTTTCTTTCCTTTCGGGCTGGATTCTGGCCCTGGGTGCTTATCTTGTCCTTCTGGGTATCGTCATTTTCACCGCAGACGCCGCCAGGACCCGGGAACGCATCTCCCAGGTGGACCCCACCCGCTGGTTCCTGCTTATTGTGCTGACCGTGGTGGCCCTCCTGGGCAATATGAGCGTGGCCGTCATCCTCACCGCGGTGGGCCACCGTTCCGCTCTCCACGCCCGCCTATTCCTGTCTCTGAGCGTAATGTCCGTGATTCTCTCCTGGCTATTTCTGCACACCGCCTTCGGCCAGCACTACGCCCGCCTGTATTATGAAGACACGGATCGCTCCGGCCGCCCTTTTCCCGACGGCTTGCGCCGGGGCTTTGCCTTCCCGGACACGCCTGAGCCCACCTACGCAGACTTCCTCTATGTTTCCTTTGCCATAGGTTTGACCTACGCCATGAGTGACGTTAACGTCACCAATGAAGTGCAGCGGCACATGGTCCTCATCCACAGCGTGATTTCCTTTTTCTTTTATTCCACTGTGCTGGGGGTGGTGCTCAACGCCATTGTCACGTCGTAATGACAATGCCGGGTGCGAAAGCAAATCCATGCCAGGCTTAGAGGCGGGGTCTCCTTAGCCCCATGCTAAGGCTTCTCCTTAAATACCACGACCCCTTCCCGAGAGACCCCGTCAGGCAACGGCTTCTGAACCGAAGGATTCCGGGGGTACTGCTTGCCGTCGAACTTCAGAGCCACCCGTTTAGGCTTAGCCCCTCCGCCGGAAACATTCACCACCAAATCTCGCCAGCCGCAGGTCTTCGTTTCCCCCACCAACACCGGCCCGCGAATCAATGTGGAGGAGGAGACAAACTGGAACCCCGCGTTGGTGGCCGTAAACACCAGCAGGGTGCATCCGCCCGAGCCGCACCAGAAGGGGCCCTGGAGCAGCACCAAAGCATCCTCTTGGCCGTCGCCGTTCAGGTCCACCAGCGCGGTCTGGTGCGGGTCGATGCTCTGGGGGTCATTGCCGGTTTTGTCAAGGTAAGCCAGAAGTGCTTTCTGTAAGGCCTCCTCCGTCCCCGCTCCTGTTCCAGCGGCAACTGCGAAAAGGCTCATCGCCAAACCCAGCATAATTACGGTCTGCAGTTTTTTCATGACTACTCCTTCTGAAACAGGCAATGTTTTCCTGTAGAGCTCACGGGCACCTTTCCGAGGAATAAAATGTCCGTCCGGGGCGTTGGCACAACTGGGCCCAGAGCGCCCTTTTCATGGTCCAGACGCCGTCGGCGCCCTGTGCCAGCAACAGGCGCCAGCGTTCCCCGCCCACCGCGTCATCCAGGTAGCCGGATTCGGTAACGGTAATGGTGGCCTGATGCCGCTCCTCCGGCGGGGTGCGCACCTCGATGATTTTGGTATGGCCCTTAAGCCCCGGGCCCACGAATCTGAGGGCCACCGGCACTGCCTCCTTGGGCCAGGCCTCGCCCCTGGCGGCAGCCTCCTGGATTTCGGTATTGAGCTTGCCGGCATCCAGGGTTTTCACAGAGAGCACCTTGATACCAGAGGCCCCAAAGTCTTTAAGGTCCTGGGCGCAACTTGCGTCGGCAAGAGACTTCTGGGCCTGAGACCAGGCCTGCCCGGGAAAAGATCCCACCGCCACCATTCCCAAAACGATGAACATTATCAGCCTGATAAGCATATACACTCCTTTGACCAAGCCCTTTAAAACCTCAGGCTTCCGGCAAATTGCTCTCCGCCGCGTCCCTCTTGCGGTGTCCGGCCATCAGGTTAAGGGTCTCCACCAGCCCGGAAAACCCCATGGCAAAATAAATATAGCCCTTGGGGATATGCAAAGCCAGGCCCTCGGCGATGAGGGTGATCCCGATCATCAGCAAAAAGCTCAAAGCCAGCATTTTGATGGAAGGATGCCGGTGAATGAAGGTGCTGATAACCCCGGCCCCCAGGAGCATGATAACCACCGCAATGAGAATCGCCACCACCATGATCTCGATCTTCTGGGCCATGCCGATGGCGGTAATCACGGAATCAAGAGAAAAGACCACGTCCAGGAGCAGAATCTGCGCAATAATCGCGGTAAAGGTCACCCTGGGTATTTTCGCCTCGGCCTCAGTATGCACTTCCATGACGTGGTGAATCTCCCTGGTCCCCTTGGCCAGCAGGAACAGGCCGCCCCCTATGAGAATGACGTCTCTCAGAGAGATGCTGTGCCCCAGGATGGTAAACAAGGGCTGGGTCAGGCCGATTAACCAGGAAAGACTCAGGAGCAGGAGAATCCTGGTAATCAAAGCCAGGCTCAGGCCCACGGTCCGGGCCGCCTGTTGCCGGTGCAGGGGGAGCTTGCCCGCTAAAATGGAAATGACCACGATGTTGTCAATGCCCAGGATAATTTCCAGGGTCGTGAGGGTAATAAGTGCGATCCAGTTCTGCGGGTCGATGAGCCATTCCATGGTTATCTCTCCATCGAGATTTGGGGCTGGGCCCGGCGGCTGGGGCCTTTGCCGGCGTCAAGGCCGCTCATTGGGTATAGTGTTTTGTTATTTTGGCAGAAAAATCAGTTCAGGGAAGCAAAACTTCCCCAGACTCCGGGGAAATCGCGGAGAACAACCGCCGCCGGATGTATAGTGCAGTGGGGGGCCGCCTGACCTATAATAGGTTGATTTATTGAGTGAATTATTAAGGTTATGAGAGATTTTCCCAGAGGCCGCAACTTTGCAACTCAAGTTTCGCACCGCTGGCGGCAGCGAATGATGGGGAATCTCTTCTTTTGGTCCTCAAATGAGGGGAGACGTAGGGCGGGAAAGCAAAGCGCATCCGGCCTTGGGCATCAAAATTATTTAATCTGAAGCCCCAGTCTTTAGGCTCTCCCCAAAGTCCCCAGACGTGGAAAAGGTTCCTCGCGCAGGCTTAGCCTCGCGGCTACATTTTCCGGCGCTTCAGGAACATCTAACCCTTATCGTCAAATGACCACAGTAGTATTTTGAATTTCCGGTGTGAAACTTGAATTTGCAAATATCTAGCCTTTGCCAAAAGTTTCTTCCTCTTATCCCCTCTCCCCCAGCGATGGGAGAGGGTCAGGGTGAGGGGGGATGAGAAAAAACTTCTGGCAATCGGTATAAAAATTCCCAGGATGGAACCGGTAAGAGACCTGAACCCAACAAAAAAGGCCAGGCTTCAGGCCCTGACCCTCTTCTAACCCATATTTTAACAATTGATAACTTGCCTCAAAGGCATTTATAAAATGGTGGAGGCGGCGGGAGTCGAACCCGCGTCCGCAAAAGGTCCCTGTAAGCGTCTACATGCATAGCCGGCGTTTTAGCTTCGCCCCCGAGGACCTCCACCGGCGGAATTCCCGAGGACTAGCCTGCTGAAATTTTCGTCCGCCAAACCGCAAGCAAAAATGGCAGCTTTGCCAGGATATCGTCGTCTGAGACCTCCTCCCGGCGAGAGGATCTCAGCCGCTAGCTTTAAGCAGCTAGAGCGTAGCCGTAGTTGTCGGCACTTGTAAGTTCCCTACCCGTTTTACGAGCGGACAGGACCTCGGCATGCAACTTAAAGTTTTCCATCTACGTCGAAGCCGTTTCGCCCCCCTTAAATAATATTTTAATACTTTTTATTGGCTTTGCAAGCCCCTAAAAGTTCCGGCACACGTCTTATCTTATCGGGTGTCAGGCCCCATGTCATTAAGCTGCCGCGAAGAATTCCCCAGGACCAAGGCTTTCCTGAACCGGCGTGTTCTTCGGTCGCTGCGCTTTCTCAGAAGACAATTTTGAGGATATTCGCAAGCTCTCAATTTTAGAGTTTTGGTGGCCTCCCTGCCTTGGACGGCCCCGCCTTTACTTCTGCCTGAGCTGCCGGGCTGCGGCCATGAGCCGGTAGACAGAGGCCCCGGCCAGGGCGGCAATGTCCTCGGTGACCAGATGCCCCGGTATGGTGCTGTCAAACAGGATGCTGGCCTCCGGGTCGAATTCATCGTCCCCGCGCCACAACACGTGGGTGACGGGCACAAGGGGAAAGGCCAGGAAGCGGGCCGAGGCATCCCCGAAAGGTTGGATGTCGCCCCCCTGGGCCGCAGCCACTTCCAGGTAAAAACCAGGGTCGTTGCCAAAGGTCATGAGCAGGGGTTTCTGGGCCCGGGACACGAAGGCCGACCAGTAAAACCCTCCCTGGGGCACCTGTTTGAAGTCGATGTTCACCCCCTCCGGCTCTTCTCCCGCGGTGTTCTGGAGATAATGCAGGATGAGAATCTGCTCGGTGAGGGGGAGCTCCGGCCCATCCCCCACCGGGGACACGGTGACCTCCGGCCACATCACCCGGCGGGGCTGGCCGAAATAGGGGACTATCAGGCCCTCTTTGCCTTCCTCAAACACATATTCAGAGCGGCTCCGACTGGCAACCCCCTTGGGGTTCCGCTGGGTGAGCTCCGCCACCGCCATCGCCCGGGCCGTTTTATAATCATCAATGCGCGCCATGTTGTCTCCTCGGTGAGCTTCAGTTAATCTTTGGGAGAGGAGCCAGAAGTTATAAGCCCCTGCCCTTTCCAAAATCCATCTCCCAACCCTTTAGCTAAGCACGGTAGAACGGGCTTCCAGCCCGTTGAGCACGGTTAAATTCCCCGAGCTGCCAGGCACAAGCATCGGGAGCACAGGCTTCCAGCCTGTGCAGGGAACAGGCAGGATGCCTGTTCTCCCGGGTAAAGGGACAGGGAGTTAAAAGGGGAAGGTGGGGGCTTGTGCTCCCACTCCCCTCCCTTTAAAAAGGTTACCCACAATCGCTCATGAGCCATCCGGCTCACCTGTAAATAATGAAAAATCGGCAGCGGGCGACCCTGCCCGCCACTTGGCGGCGCCGATCGCACCCTACAATTTCTTTGAACTTTCAGAGAACAGACCCAATTATATACGAAAAAAAAACTTGACACGACCCGGATGATGGTTTACATGCATGATTGACACAAAGTCGAGGTAAAATCGTGCAGCTTTGGCAGCCCTGCTCCTATTATTTTAGCTATTATTATTTTGGGGGCTTGAGCTGCGCCTCGACTTTTAAAAGACCCTAAGACTGACAATCAAATCTTTTAAAAGCCGTGGCGCAGACGAGGCGACCACGGCTTTTTTATTGCCTCGGGGTCGCCGCTCTAAAACCAGGCCACGGGGAGGAGGAAGCGTGATCGGCAAACATATCCGCCTGGAACGCATCATGAACCGGGAAACCGGGCGCACGGTGATCGTTCCCATGGACCACGGGGTCACGGTGGGGCCCATCGAGGGGCTCATCGACATGAAAACCACCGTTAATCAGATAGCCTCAGGGGGGGCCAACGCCATTGTCATTCACAAAGGCCTGGTGCAGGGGGGCCACCGCCGCCGGGGCAAAGACGTGGGGCTGATTATTCATCTATCAGGATCCACTTCCCTTTCTCCCTTTCCCAATGCCAAGACCCTGGTGTGCAAGGTCACCGAGGCCCTGAAGATCGGGGCCGATGCCGTGTCTGTTCATGTCAATATCGGCAACGGCACCGAACGGGAGATGCTGGCCGACCTGGGGCAGGTTTGCCGGGAGGCGGGGGAATGGGGCATCCCGGTCCTGGCCATGATGTATCCCCGGGGTGAGAAAATCAAAGACGAATACGACACCGGGGTGATCAAGCACGTGGCCCGTCTGGGCGCGGAGTTGGGGGCCGACATCGTCAAGGTGTCCTACACCGGCTCGATGGAATCCTTCCGGGAGGTGGTGGTGGGCTGCCCGGTGCCCGTGGTCATCGCCGGCGGCCCCAAGATGGACTCGGACCGGGACATCCTGGAGATGGTGAAGGGGGCCATCGAGGCCGGCGGGGCCGGCGTGTCCATGGGCCGCAACATCTTCCAGCACCGGGACCCCAGCCGCATGGTGGGGGCCATCAGCCTGATCGTGCACGAAAACGCCGGGGTGGATGAGGCCCTGGGTTTTCTGGGGACGTGAGGTTGAGTTTCGAGTTGTTAGTTTCGAGTTTTGAGTAAAAGCTTTTCGATACAAGGTTTTTTATTCAATAAGAGATTGATCAGAATAGTTGGGCAATTACATCTTCTCGAAACTAAAAACCCATAACTATTAGGAAAAAAGGCCATGAAAAAACTCTGGGTCAAGGTGGACCCTTATCAGAAAAAGCTGGTCACCACGGCGCTCGAGAGCGGCGCCGATGCCGTGTGGGTGCCGGAGGGCCGGGCCGCGGAGGTGAAGTCCCTGGGCCTCATCCAGGTGGTGGCCCCGGACGGCGACCTGGTGCCGGGACAGGACGTCCACGAGGTCACCGTCACCAACCGCGACCAGGAGGCGGAGGTGGTGCGCCTGGCCAAAAGCGGCCCGGTGGTGGTGCGCACCCCCGACTGGACCGTCATCCCCCTCGAGAACCTGGTGGCCCAATGCGACAACCTGTTCGTGGAGGTGAGCGACCCGGACTCGGCCCGCACTTTTCTGGGGGTCCTGGAAAAGGGCGTGGACGGCCTGGTGGTGGCAAGCCCCGAGCCCGCCGTGGTGAAAGCTATCGCCCGCCTGGTCAAGGAGGCCTCGCCGCAGGTGGCCCTGGAAGTGGCCCGCATCACCGCTCTCAAGCCCTTAGGGATGGGAGACCGGGTCTGCGTGGACACCTGCAGCAACCTGGGATTGGGGGAAGGGATGCTGGTGGGGAACGCCTCGGGCTCATTGTTCCTGGTGCATGCCGAGTCCCTGGAGAACCCTTATGTCTCCCCCCGCCCTTTCCGGGTGAACGCCGGGCCGGTGCACGCCTATATCCGGGTCCCCGGCAACAAGACCAAATATTTGGGGGAATTGACCGCCGGCGACGAGGTGCTGGTGGTGGGGCACGACGGCCGCTCCCGGTCGGCGGTGGTGGGCCGGGCCAAAGTGGAAAGCCGCCCCCTCATGCTGGTGACGGCGGAGGCCGGGGGCCGGGAGGTCGCCACCATCCTGCAGAACGCCGAAACCATCCGTCTCACCCGGCCGGGTGGTGAGGCGGTGTCCATCGTCTCCTTGAAGCCCGGGGATGAAGTGCTGGTGGCCCTGGAAGGCGGGGCCCGCCATTTCGGCCATCAAATCCAAGAATCCATAGTCGAGAAATAGACCATGCTCGAAAAAGACGAGATCCGGCGGCAGATCGACGCCCTGGATGAGGAATTGTTGGGCCTCCTCAACCAGCGCCAATCCCTGGCCCAGGCCATCGGCAAGATTAAAAACCAGGAAGGGTCCCGCACCCTGGATTTCCGGCGGGAGGAAGAGGTGGTGGCCCACCTTTTCCACCTGAATCCCGGACCCTTGACCCACACTGCGATTCGAAACATTTTCCGGGAAATTATCTCCGCAGCCAGGGAGATCCAGGCCCCCCTGGGAGTGGCCTTCCTGGGGCCGGAGGCCACCTTTTCCCACCTGGCGGCGATGAAAAAATTCGGCTATGCCTCCCGCTTCGGTCCCATGGCCACCATTCAGGAGGTTTTTGCCGAAGTGGAAAAGGGGAAATTTCACTACGGGGTGGTGCCCATCGAAAACTCCACCGAGGGGGTGGTGAACGCCACCCTGGACCTCTTTGCGGAAACGCCGCTGCGCATCTGTGGCGAAATTTTCCTGGAGGTGTCCCACGACCTGGTTTCCAAGTCCGGCCAGAAACTGGACATCGAGGTGATCTACACCCACCCCCAGGCCCACGGCCAGTGCCGCCGCTGGCTGGCCACCCACCTGCCTGAAATACCCGTTCTGGAAGTGGCTTCCACCGGCGTGGCTGCCCAGAAAGCCTCAAAAAACCCCAACTCCGCGGCCATTGCCAGCGCCTTTGCCGCCCCTCTCTATGATCTC
>JBAQHL010000394.1:0-13549 GCA_049288295.1 Desulfobaccales bacterium | reverse complement strand
ATCATGTGCTGCCCGTGGAGCAGATGCCCGAGGAAATCATCCGCTACATCAAACATCCGTATCTCGAGGGCCGGGAAAAAGATCTGCCTGCGGATAAGCACTACCAGAACTTCCTGCAAAAAATCCTCATGCTGGTGCGGGCCAGCACCAAGCACGATTTCAGCCACTACAAGCAAACCACCATCCGCCGGCGCATCGGCCGCCGCCTGGCCGTCCACAAGATTGAGGAAATCGCCGACTACTTCCGCTACCTCCGGCAAAACCCGGCGGAGATCCAGACCCTCTTTAAAGATCTGGTCATCTGCGTCACCAGCTTCTTCCGGGACCCCGAGGCCTTCAAGGCCTTGGAAACCAGGGTAATCCCCGCTATCCTGGCCCACAAATCCCCGGAACAGCCCATCCGGGTTTGGGTGCCCGGCTGCGGCAGCGGCGAAGAGGCCCTATCCATCGCCATCCTCCTGGATGAGGCCATGGAACGGACCAACCAGCGCCACCAGGTGCAAATCTTTGCCACGGATATCGACCCCGAGGCCATCGACAAGGCCCGGGCGGGGGAATATCCGGAAAGCATCGCCGCGGATGTTTCCCCCGAGCGCCTGAAGCGGTACTTCGTCAAAAAGGACAGCCTTTACAAGATAAAACAGGAAATTCGGGAAACGGTGGTCTATGCCGTGCAAAATCTCATCAGCGACCCGCCTTTCTCCCGCCTCGACCTCACCAGTTGCCGAAACGTCCTCATTTACCTGGACGCGGATTTGCAAAAACAGATCCTGCCCCTGTTCCACTTCACCCTGAATCCCAACGGCTACCTCTTCCTGGGCACCTCCGAATCCATCGGCGCCGCCGCCGACCTGTTTAGCCCGGTGGACATCAAATGGAAGGTTTTTCAGCGCAAGGGCCCGGTGCACCACCGCCTGGCGGATTACCCCGCGGCCCTCCCTGCGGATGCGGTCCGGGCTGTCCACAAAGAGGAGGCTCCCCGGGAGGTGAGTGTCCGCTCTGTCATGGAGCGCATCGTTTTGGAAGAATATGCGCCTCCCGCCATTCTCATCAACCAGCACTACGACATAATCTTTTTCCAGGGGGACACCAGCAAATTCCTCGGCATGCCCAAAGGGGAGCCCACCTATAATCTTTTTAATCTGGCCCATGGAGACCTGCGCCCCAAACTGCTAACCGTCCTGCGCCGGGCCATCAGCGAAAAAAAGACCCTCACGGCCGACTCCCTCCCCTTCCGGCAGCCTGACGGAAATCTAAGGTACCTGAATTTGATTGTGCGCCCGCTGGCTGGGCCAGGAGCAGCCAACCTCTTGCTGGTGGTTTTTGAGGAACTGCCTCCACCGCCTCCCCCCGCCAAACGAGGCAAGGGCAGGGCCCCGGCTTCCCCGGAGGAGGAGTCCCGGGTGGCCGGTCTGGAACACGAACTCCAGGCCACCAAAGAGTACCTGCAGACCACGGTGGAGGAGCTGGAGGCCAGCAACGAAGAGCTCAAGTCCACCAACGAGGAACTGCAGAGCACCAACGAAGAATTGCAAAGCACCAATGAAGAGCTGGAGACCGCCAAGGAGGAACTCCAGTCCACCAATGAAGAGCTGGTGACGGTGAACTCCGAGCTCAACGACAAGATCGAAGAGCTCACCGAAGTCAACAATGACATCAATAATCTCATGGGCAGCACCGAGATCGGCACCATGTTCCTGGACCGGGACCTGCGCATCAAGCGCTTCACCCAGGCCGCCACCAGGCTCTTCAACCTGATCCCCAGCGACGTGGGCCGCTCCATTAAGGACATTACGGTCAAGATGGAATACGGCCGGCTGTGGCAGGACGCCGAAGAGGTCCTGCACTCCCTGCAGGTCAAGGAAATGGAAGTAAGGAGTATATCGGGGGAAGTTTTTGCCACCCGAATCCTGCCCTACCGGACCCGGGAAAACGTCATCGACGGGGTGGTGATTACTTTTCTCGACATCTCGGCCCCCCACCTCCTGAGCATGGCCAGGAATTTCGCCCAACACATCGTGGACACCGTGCGGGGGCCCCTCCTGGTCCTGAACGGCAGTCTGAAGATCATGTCAGCCAACCTGGCTTTTTATAAGGCCTTCCATACCTCGAAGTCGGAAACGGAAAATCTTCCCATCTACGAGCTGGGAGACGGCCAGTGGGATATCCCCAGGCTGAGAGAACTCCTGGAAGACATCGTCCCCAAGAACACCTCGTTTCAGGACTTTAAAGTGGAGCACACCTTCCCCGAGATCGGCCATAAGACCATGCTCTTAAACGCCCGGCGCATCCCGGCCGCAGGCGAGAACCCCAGCATGATCCTTTTGGCCATTGAAGATGTCACGGACCGCTAAAAAATGATCAAGAGCACGAGAAAACCAGTGCCGCCCTCTAGCGCAACTTCAAGCTGCAGGACAAACCAACATCGGACCTTGAAACCCAGAACCCAGAACCCAGAACCCAGAACCTAAAACCTAAAACCTAAAACCTCTTACCTGGCAGGACCGACCCATGACAGACACCAAAGACCTTCCCCCCGACTTTAAGGATCTGCGCCGGCGGGCCGAGGCTCTCCTCGAGGCCGAGGCCATCTCCCCGGAGGACCTCTCCCCAGCCGAGGCCGCCCGCCTCATCCATGAACTGCGGGTGCACCAGATCGAGCTCGAAATGCAAAACGAAGAGCTCCGCTTGTCCCAGGCTCGGCTGGAAGAGTCCCGCAGCAAATACGCCGACCTCTATGACTTCGCGCCGGTGGGCTACCTCACCCTGGACGAGCGCGGCCGGATCGTGGAGGTCAATCTCACCGCCGCCACCCTCCTGGGAGTGGAGCGCGGCCGCCTCATAGACCGCCTTTTTGCCCATTTCCTGGTGGACGCGGACCGCCGGATCTTTCGCCAATTGATGAACAATAGCCTTCAGCAACATGAGCGGCGCGGCGAGTTCCACCTTAAGGACGGCCAAGGAGAGGTGCGCGCCATGCTCCTGGACATCCTTTTCCTCCGGGATGCAGAGGGCCGGGAACGCCGCCGGGTGTCCCTCACCGACATCAACGAGCTCACGCGCACCCAGGAGGAATTGCGACTTCACAAGGAGGACCTGGAGGACCTGGTGGCTCAGCTCCGGGAGGCCAACGACCAGCTCCGGGCCCTGTTTGCGGCCGCGCCGCTGGCCATCGGGGTCTTTGACGCCGAAGGCAGGTTAGTGAACGTCAACCCGGCTTCGGAGCGCATCTTCGGCTGGAGCCCTGAGGAAGTATTAGGCCGCCTGCCCCTGTCCATTCCCCAGGAAAACCAGGAGGAATCCCTGGCGGCGTTGCAGCGGGTGCTTCAGGGGGAATCCTTTACCGGGATGGAACTCAAGCAGCAGCGCCAAGACGGCTCCCTGTTCGACGCCAGCCTGTCCGCGGCCCCCCTCCATGACACCCAGGGCAATCTCCGGGGATTCGTCGCCCTGGCGGAAGACGTCACGGAACGAAAGCAGCTGGAAGAGGCCACGCGCACCCAGGCCAAAATTCTGGAGAGCATGGCCGAAGGAGTGGCTGTCACGGACGATCAAGGCGCCATCCTCTACACCAACCCGGCCTTTGACGCCATGTTCGGCTATGAGGCGGGGGAGTTGCTGGGCCGGCACAGCAACGTCCTCAACCATTACCCGCCGGAAGAAAGCCTCAGGATTGTCCAAGAGATCTTGGACCAGGTAAACAACACCGGCCTCTGGACCGGGGAGTTTCATAACTGTAAAAAGGATGGCCGGCCCTTTTTCACCATGACCCGCATCAGCGCCCTCAGTGCAGGCGGCAAAAAGCTCTATATTTCCGTGCAGGAGGATATCACCCAGAAAAAAAGGGCCCAGGAGAGACTGGAACGGCAGGCGGAACTCCTGGACCTGGCCCATGACGCCATCCTGGTGCGGGACCAGGAAGGCTCCATCACCTATTGGAACCAGGGCGCGGCCAAGCACTACGGCTGGACCAGAGAAGCGGCCCTGGGGCAGATTTCCCACAACCTTCTGAAAACTGCGTTTCCTCAGCCCCTGTTGGCAATAGAACGCCAACTGCTGGAGAAGGGCTTCTGGGAAGGGGAACTCACCCACGTCACCAAACAGGGCCACAAACTCGTGATGAACTGCCGTTGGACCGTCAAGCGGGACGACAAGGGCCGGGTGGCGGCCATCCTTGAAATAAACCAGGACGTCACCGCGCAAAAGCAAATCGAGCAGGAAGTCCACCGCATGGCCAGCTTCCCCCTCTTAAACCCCAACCCTGTCCTGGAGATGGATGAGGATGGGCAGGTTATGTATGCCAACCCCGTGGCCCGCAGCGTATCAGAAAGACTGAGGCTCACCCAGGGGGTGAAGGCCTTTTTGCCTCCGAACCTGAAGGACCTCTTCGCCGCAGCCCGGCAAGGCGGCCCCCGGCAATATTCCTATGACCTGCCCCTGAAAGACCGAGTTTACTCAGTGGAGCTTTCCTTTCCCCACGATCTGCCCACGGCCCGCCTCTACCTCACGGACATCACCGAACGGAAAAAGGCCGAAGAGGCCCTGCGGGAAAGCGAAGCCCGCTATCGCAGCCTGGTGGAACTCTCCCCGGATGCCATCCTGGTGTTTGCTGAGGGGAAGTATGTCTTTGCCAATTCGGCGGCGGCCCGGCTCTTCGGAGCCACAGCGCCAGCTGCAATGGTGGGCCAGAACGTGGTTGCCCTGGTGCACCCGGACTATCGGGAATTCGTCGCAGGGCGCATCCGGGAGGTCCTGGACGGGGACCTGGAGAAGGAACAGGAGGTAAAAATCCTGCGCCTGGACGGACAGCCGGTGGACATAGAGGCCTCGGCCCTGGCCATCCATTACCAGGATCGGCAGGCAATCCTGCTAATAATGAGGGATATTACGGCACGCAAGCGGGCTGAACAGGAACTGGCCCGGCAAAGAGAGCTCCTGCAAAAGATCATTGACAATATCCCGGTGATGCTGACGTTCTATGACCCGAACCTGAAGGCTTTCAGCTTTAACCAGGAGTTTCGCAAGGTGATGGGCTGGACCGAAGAAGACATATCCTTGGATGACCCCATGGAGCTGTTCTACCCCGACCCCTGCTACCGGGAGGAAGTGCGGCGCTACATGCAGTCCCTGGAGCCCGGGTGGCGGGATGTCCGGGTGACCGCCAAAGACGGCGGCATTGCGGACAGCACCTGGGCCAACATCCGCCTCACAGACGACACCCAGATCGGCATCGGCGTCGACATCCGGGAGCGCCTGCGGGCGGAGGAGGCCCTGCGGCAACGGGAGGCCAAGCTCTCCAGCATCTTTGCTGCGGCCCCTGTGGGCATCGGCCTGGTGGTTGACCGGGTTATCACGGACGTCAACGAGCAACTTTGCCAGATGACAGGCTATGCCCCGGAAGAATTGCTGGGGAAATCGTCCCGCCTTTTTTACCGAGCCCAAGAGGATTTCGACTACGTGGGCCATGAGAAGTACCGCCAGATTGAAGAGTTTGGCCTGGGCACGGTGGAAACCCGCTGGCAACGGCAAGACGGCGCCATCATTGACGTCCTCTTGAGGTCTTCCCCCATGGTGCCGGGAGACGCCTCTGCCGGGATGACCTTTACCGTCCTGGACATCACCGGGAACAAACAAGCTGAGAAAGCCTTGCGGGAATCGGAGGAGCGCTACCGCAGCCTCTTTGAAAACAACTCCGCGGCCATGTTCCTTATCGACCCCGACACCGGGGTTGTCATGGACGCCAACCCCGCGGCCTGCGCCTACTACGGTTACGCAAAGGAAGAGCTCCTGGCCCGCCGGATCACCGATATCAACACCCTGAGCCCGGAGCAGGTAAAAGAGGAGATGCAGCAGGCCAGGGCCGGGGAGCGGAAATATTTTGAATTCAAGCACCGCCTGGCCTCAGGCCAAATCCGGGACGTGGAGGTGTTCAGCGGCCCCATCAGTGTCAAGGGCCGGGAGCTGTTGTATTCCATCGTCCACGACAACACGGCCCGCAAAGAGGCGGAGAAAGCCCTGCGGGAAAGCCGGAGGGACCTCAACCGGGCCCAGGCCGTTGCCCATATCGGCAGTTGGCGGATGAATGTGCAGAAAAACGAACTGACCTGGTCGGAGGAAAACCACCGGATCTTTGGAATTCCCCCGGGCACCCCCATGACCTATGAGACCTTTCTCGGCACGGTGCACCCTGAGGACCGGCAATACGTGGACCGCAAGTGGATGGCGGCCCTCAAGGGCGAGCCTTACGACATCGAGCACCGCCTCGTGGTGGACGGCACGGTGAAATGGGTGCGGGAGGTGGCCGAGCTGGAGTTCGGCTCCCTTGGCCAGCTTCTGGGCGGGTTCGGCACTACTCAGGACATTACCGGGCGCAAAGAGATGGAGGAGGCCCTGCGCCGGGCCCGGGATGAGCTGGAAGAAAGGGTGAAGGAGCGCACCGCGGCCCTGCGCCTGGCCAACGAACAGCTCCTCTGGCAGATGGAGGAGCGCCAGCAGGCCGAGGATAAGCTCCGGGACAGCGAGGCTCGCTTTGCGGCCTTCATGGAGCACCTGCCGGGCCTGGCGGTGATGCGGGACATTGAGGGGCATTACCTCTTCGCCAATCTGGCCTGGGAAAAGATGATGGGTGTTAAGCCGGGGTCCTGGATGGGGAAGGGCCTGGCAGACCTCTGGCCCGCCAAACAGGCGAAGGCCCTCCAGGAGTTGGACTTCCGGGTCATTTCCTCCGGGAAGCCCATGGAGCAGGTGGAAATAATAGAACTGGCGGACGGCCCCCATCACTTCCTGACCCACCGCTTCCCCATCGGGGATCACCATGGCCTCCCTTACATGGTAGGCACCGTTGCCATTGATGTTACCGCGCGCCAGCGGGCCGAAGAGGCCCTGGCCGCAGAGCGGCAGCGCCTCTATGCTCTTTTAGAGCAGATACCGGCCTACGTGGTTCTCCTGGCGCCCGATTACACGGTGCCCTTCGCCAACCGGGAGTTCATCCGGCGCTTCGGGGAAGGGGAGGAGGGTCAGAAGTGCTATGAAGTTCTCTTCGGGAGTAATGAACCCTGTCCTGACTGCCAGACCTTCAGGGTGTTGGAGGAAAACCAGCCCCAGGAATGGGAATGGCTGGGCCCCGATGGGCGCACCTATGCCGTCTGCGACTATCCCTTCACCGACGCCGACGGCTCGCCTCTGATTCTGAAAATGGGGATTGACATCACCGAAAGAAAGCAGGCCGAAGAGGCCTTGAGGGCCTCGGAACAAAAGCTCCGCTATCTGGCCGACCAGCTTCTTACCGCCCAGGAAAACGAACGCAAGCGTCTGGCCGCCGAACTGCACGACGAGCTGGGCCACGCCCTGTTGGCTTTGAAACTTGCCTTGAGTTCCATTGAAAAAAGATTGCTCCCAGAGCAGGAAAGCATCAAAGAAGAGATCCGCTCTCAACTTGATTATATCAACGAGGTGATCCAGGAAGTCCGGCGCCTCTACCACGATTTGAGCCCCGGCTATATGGAGGACTTGGGTCTGACCAAGGCCCTCTACAACTTGATAAATGACTTTGCCGCTCATGTTAAGGGGATCGCCTGGCACGTGGACCTGGTGGACCTGGAGGGACTCTTTCCCCAGTCGGTGCAGACCATTATCTACCGTATAATGCAGGAGGCTTTGACGAACATCGGCAAACACGCGCATCCAACCCTGGTAACGATCTCGTCCCAAAAAGAAGCTGATGAGGTGCATTTTGTTGTCCAGAACAACGGCACAGGGTTTAACGTCCAGGAGATCGGTGCCCAGGGCGCCGGCCGCGGGGTTGGACTGGTGGCCATGGAGGAGCGCTTGAACATGCTGGGGGGTACCTTTGAAATCCAGAGCCGGGAGCAGGAAGGTACCCGGCTGATGTTCACCATCCCCACCCTGCCGGGGGGAGTAAAGCCTTGACACCCCGTAGAATAGGGTTTTTCCTTGAGATAACGCAAATCAGACCAGTGGGGCGGGTCTCGGTGGTGCCGTTCATGTTGAATATATTTCGCCTCATACCAACAAGGTCAGAGAGGTAATAAAATGTAGCCGCAGGCTTCAGCCTGCGTTTGGGCACGGCAAGCCCTTGGCCAACACTTACTCCATAATTTTTTCCTCAAGCAATTCAGCCAGTTCTCGCAGGAAACCCCGTTGGCCCGGAAGGATTTTTTCTCCGGCCTCCGGCAAGGAAAACCAGGCGGCTCGGTCAACTTCCGGAAAGTCCATCATTTTCCCCGAACGGGGCGGCCACTCCAGGGGAAAGGTGTTGCTTTTCAGGTGGTCAGGGTCCACCTCACCCTCGCAGGCAAAGGCCCGCACCAGCTTGCCGCTTTTTTGCTTGAGGGGGGTCAGGGGAATAAAGGGGCCGGCCGCGGCAAAGCCGGTCTCCTCGCCAAATTCCCGGCAGGCTGCAGCCAGGGGGTCCTCCCCGGGGCCGTGCTCTCCTTTGGGGATGGACCAGGCCCCCTCATCCTTTTTCGCATAAAAGGGCCCGCCGGGATGCACCAGGAAGACCTCAAGGGTCCCTTCCCGGCGGCGGTGGAGCAGCAGGCCGGCGCTGGCTTTAGCCATAGGCAATCCCACACGGGTTTGGCCGGGGGCCGGTTTAAAACCCCGCCCCTGCCGCGACAACGCTAACTATCTTAAAAAGTCCGTAAAATCAAACCCTTTCCTAAAAGGGGGGGGATTTGTTAGTTGGGCCGCCCTCAGGAAATGCCCCGCAAAGCCTGATCCAGGTCGGTCATGAGGTCCGCCGCGTCTTCGCAGCCCACAGACAGTCGCACCAGTTCATCTTGAATGCCTGCGGCCAGGCGGTCATCCCGGGGCATGCCGGCATGGGTCATGGAGGCGGGATGCTGGAT
The DNA here is from genome assembly GCA_049288295.1 of Desulfobaccales bacterium. Lineage (GTDB taxonomy): Bacteria > Desulfobacterota > Desulfobaccia > Desulfobaccales > 0-14-0-80-60-11 > JBGSLA01. The sequence goes on along the minus strand of JBAQHL010000394.1, from coordinate 4,679 downwards.
GAGGGACTCCACCCCGCCCAGAGACACGGCCAGGGTGATGAGACGCAGGCTGTTCATGAGGATCCTTACCCCTTCCAGGCCCCCCTTGACCCCGAAGCACAGCATGGCCCCGAAGCCGTCCATCTGTTTTTTGGCGATGTCATGACCGGGATGTTGGGGCAGCCCCGGATAGAACACCCAGTCCACCCGGGGGTGCTGTTCCAGAAAAAGGGCGATTTTCATGGCGTTGGCCTGGGCCCGGTCCATGCGGAGAGCCAGGGTGCGCACTCCCCTGAGGATAAGCCAGGCCTGGTGCGGGTCCATGGTGCCCCCGCACAGGTTTAACATCCGTTTAATTTTTTTGGCAATTTCCCCATTGTTGACGACAACCATCCCCCCCAGAACGTCACTGTGGCCGTTTAGGGCCTTGGTGAGGCTGTGGACCACGATATCGGCCCCTAAGCCCAGGGGCTGCTGGAGATGGGGGGTGGCAAAGGTGTTGTCCACGGCCAGCAGGACCTGCCGCTCTCCGGCTATCTGGGCCATGGCTGCGAGATCAGTAATGGACAAGGTGGGGTTGGCCGGGGTTTCGAGAAACAGGAGGCGGGTAGTGGGGCGCATGGCCGCGGCTACCTGGCCCGGGTCGGTGGTGTCCACAAAGGTGGAGCTGATGCCGAAGCGGGGCAGCTCCCGGCCGATGACCACATGAGTGGGCCCGTAGAGGCAATTTCCCGCCAGGATGTGGTCGCCCTGACTCAGCAGCCCCAAAAGGGTTGCGGTAATGGCCGCCATGCCGGTGGCCGCGGCATGGCCGACGGCGCCGCCTTCCAGGGCGGCCACGGCCTCCTCCAGGGCCCGCACCGTGGGGTTTCCCAGGCGGGTGTAGATAAAGCCGGGCTCCTCGCCGATGAAGCGGGCTTTACCAACCTCCGAACTGGGGAAGGCAAAGGTGGATGTCTGGAAAATGGGGACGGAAACCTCGCCGAAAATGCTCCCGTCCAGCCCGCCCCGGTGAATGGCGCTCGTCCCCTTGCCCATGGAAGGAGGATTTTTTTTATCCTGCATGTCTGACCCCCTCAATCAATTGCCCCGGCAATGCCGTGTTCGGTTTGCAGCCTTCGGTGTTCTGTCCTGAAAAGCTTTGGGTTTCGAGCCGCAGGGTGCGTCTTACGCACGATGATTTCTGGTTTTGGCAGGCGGAGATGCCCGCCCTTTCAGGCTTTACAGGTGCGCCCCAGGCTCATGAGTTCTGCAGGGTGGGCACCGCCCCCGCCTATTTTGGCGGGCAGTGCCCGCCACCTTTACTGCTTGGAAAAGTTCAATCGCCTCTATTTCCCGCAACCATACCTGGGACCGGTAGGACGGGCTTCCAGCCCGTCCAGGCACAGGTTGAAAACCTGTGCCCCCGGTCTTTTCATGGTTTTGAGAGAGCCAAAGGCTCATGAGCGACTGTCTTGAGAAGTTTCGAGCCGAAGGGTGCCTCTTACGCAACGCAAACTTATTATGGAAAATATAAATGAATCAGGGATGTTCCGCCACCGCGGATGCTCCGGGGACTCACCTCGAGAGGCAAGAGTGCTTGAAAAGTCTGGAAGAAAAAAGATAACCTCAGAGAAATGAGGATTTTTGAGCAAGGCGGACTTGAGACGGCTGGCAAGGTCTCTCGAGGGAGGCTTGCAGCCCTGAGCCCCCTCCCCCGCAGTCATAATTAAATGAAATAATTTCACATTTTAACATTTGGAGCATAGCGGCTCATGCGGTCTTTCTGGCGGTTTTTCTTCAGGGGACTGATGTTTATCGTGGGAGCGGCCCTCCTGGTGGAACTCCTCTGCTTTGTCATCATCACCCTGAGTACTTATTTCATTTATGGTCAGCTCCGGGAAGGGGTGCCGGTGCGTTATGACCCATATGCCCTCTACATCAACCTGAACGGGGCGCGGCCCACGGCCAATAATGCCTCTGGGGATTCGGCAAAAGTCACCACCATCTGGATGTTTGGGGGATCAACCACCCGGGGCATTTCCCTGGACGACGGGAAGACCCTGCCCAGCTTTTTGTCGAAGCAACTCAACCAGACGCCCCCGGTCCTTCCGGCCCACATCACCAACTTCGGGGTGGACGGCTTTAACGGCCTTATGGAGTCAAAATACCTGCAAAAAATGCTCATAGAAAATCCTAAGCCCCCCAACCTCATCACCTTCTATGACGGGGCCAATGACTGCGCCTATTTCGGGCAGTACCGCACGCCTTACGCCCACCACGGCTACCGGCAGCTGCGGGGGCTCGTGGAAAGCTACCACCAGAGCTTTTTCGGCATGTTCAAGTCCTTGAATGCCGCCTGGTATACTTCAAGCGTCAGGGAACTATATGACAAAATGCGCCAGGGAATCTTTGCGGTGTCCCCGGACGACCCGGCCCTGAAAGAATATCTGGATCAGTGCCTCCGGCGTTATGACTATGTGGACAAGGTGGCCCGGGCTTTCGGCGCCACTTTCCAATTACTCTGGCAGCCGTGCTGGTGGGTTGAAACCGGCCCGGTGGCTAACGCGGTGAAAGAAGAGGAAAGGAAGACCATTATCCTGGGGGACCGCTGGGCCATGCGCAAAAATTTCGTCCTCATTTACAACGCCCTGGCCGAGCGCCTGCGGGACAAGCCTTATTTTGTGGATTGGCGCAATATCCTCTGCTCCCGGCAGCAGCCGGTTTACGAATCAGAGGGCATCCACCTCAACCCCGCCGGGGATCAGATGGTGGCCGCCAAATTGAGTGAGCTCATCAAAAAGAAATTTGGCGCCCGGGCAGCAGCCGGTCATTGAAATCCTTGTTCAATTTCCCTGATATTTTCTTTTTAGCCAGGCATGCCTCCCTCTAATAGTGCCCTAACCAAAGAGCCATTCTATTCTAACTCCTGTCACTGGCGCTCCTCCTTTATACTTTCCTGTAAGGATAACTATCGGGAAGCCCTACATGATGTTTCGCCAAAAAACCAGTCTGGCCGTAAAGCTTACTGCCTTGATTGCCATCAGCGCCGGGATTATTTTCATCCTGATGATCCTGTTTAACTACTTTTTTCTCAAAGACACCTTTATTGCCCAAGCCCGGGAAACCGCGCAACTCCTCAGTGAATCCAAGGCCCGCAAGGTTAGTTTAATCCTGGCCAGAGCCGAAGGGGTGGCGGCCACCCTGGCCCCCATCGTGGCCAGCGGCACACATTCGGAAGCCGAACTCATCCAATTCCTGAAAGACTCCGTGCAAAACAATCCGGATATTGCCTCCATGGCCATTGCTTTTGAGCCGTCTGCCTTTCGGCCTGACTTGCGGTACTTCGCACCGTTTGTTTTTCGGCAGGGCGATGCCATCAAGCAGAGTTTTTTAGGGAGTGACTGGTATAATTACTTTAACTGGAGATGGTATCAAATTCCCAAAAATCACTCCCAGGCCATGTGGAGCGAACCCTACCACGAGCCCACCAGCGACAGCATCGTCATCACCTACTCAGTCCCTTTTTACCGGCAGGAACAGGGTCAAAGACACCTTCAAGGCGTGGTGGCCGCCAGCATCAATTTAGAGTGGCTGCAACACATAGTGGCCTCGGCAAAAATCTTCGAGCACGGCTATGCTTTTCTCCTCTCCCGTAAAGGCGTGTTTATCACTGTGCCTCAAAAAGAGTGGAGCATGAACCAAACCGTGGATTTTGTGGCCACGCTGACCGACAATCCCGAACTGCGGGAAATCGGCCGGAAGATGATCTCGGGGGAAGAAGGCTTTGTCCGGATTCAGGATTTTTTCCACCATAAAAAATCCTGGCTCTACTACGCTCCTTTTCCAGTCAGTGGTTTTTCCATGGGGGTCGTCATCCCTGAAAATGAACTCTTTGCCGACCTGTACAGCCTCAGCCGACACTTAGCCGCCATCTGCCTGGCAGGGCTGCTGTTTTTAGTGCTGGTGGCCGTGCTCATTTCCCGGAAAATCACCCGCCCCATCCGGCTCCTGGAGCGCTCGGCGGCGGCCATCGCCGAGGGCAACTTAGACACACCCCTGCCTTTGCCTTCCTCCCGGGATGAGATCGGCAGCCTGACGAATTCATTCAGGGAGATGCAGGAGGCCCTTAGGGAATACATTGCCAATTTGGCGGCCACCACCGCGGCCAAGGAACGCATCGAAAGCGAACTCAAAATCGCCCGCGCCATTCAAATGAACTTTCTGCCGAAAAAGTTTCCCCCCCTGCCGGCCGGTAAGTTTGTGGAGATCGCTGCCATCCTGGAGCCGGCCCGGGAAGTGGGGGGCGACCTCTATGACTATTTCCTGGTGAATGACCGGCAACTCTTTTTCATGATTGGGGATGTTTCGGACAAGGGCGTCCCCGCGGCCCTGTTCATGGCGGTAACCAAAACCCTGCTCAAGGGCCTGACCGAGGTGGGCCTGGAGCCGGCGGAAATTCTCGCGCGAGTCAACCGGGAATTGGTCTCGGAGAACGACTCCTTGATGTTCGTCACCGCCTTCTGTGGCCTCCTGGACCTGGAAACCGGGGAGATGGCTTATTCCAACGCTGGGCACAATCCCCCCCTCATCCTCAGGCCGGGACATCAACCCCAGTGGTTGCCTCTCCCGGAAGGCTTTTTCCTGGGAGTCTTCGAAAAAACCAGGTATGAGACCGAGCGGATCAAGCTGCAGCCCCATGACCTGATCCTGGCCTACAC
>JBAQHL010000393.1:0-2259 GCA_049288295.1 Desulfobaccales bacterium | reverse complement strand
CGTCCAGGGCCTCCCCTCGGGTAATGATTCCGGCCAGATCCAGGTCCAAATTCAGCCTGAAGACCCCCACACTCCTTTGAACGCCGAAAGGCAGCGTGGCAAAAGCCGCTTCCTCCGCCATCCCCTGGCGATAAGCCGCAAATCGATAGACATTCCAGTGTCCCGCGGGGGAGAGGTTGACTTCCCAATAGCCCGGATCACTTTTTTGCCCAAAGAAAAATTCCAGACACGTTTCTTGCCACAACCCATCCCGGCGGACAGGCTTGCCGGTCCGCTCGGGGAGCACCACGGCTTCGAGATTACCCCGGATTTCATAGTGTAAGACCAGACTTGGCCCTTGCCGGCTGATATTCCCCACAATCTCCAGAGAGGCCGGAAATACGTCCCCCGGAAAGGGCTTCAAAGTGAAAGCGGTCATGTAATGCCAGGATGCAGTCGCATAGGTGTTTTTTGTAGCGGCGCAATTTATTGCGCCTCCCAACGGGCCTGATGAATCACGCCCCCACAATCGTTTGATACCAAGTTGCCATCAAACAAGTAATTTTCCTGTAAGGGCACGGCAAGCCTTGCCCAAGCGCAGGCTTGAGCCTCGCGGCTACATTTTATTACCTCTAAGACCGCAATTTGGTATTAGGTCGCAGGGTGGGAAAGCGAGAGCGCATCCCGTCTTCAGGGGTTAGGCCTAACCGGAGGGCGGGCACTGAGGCCCGCCTTACCTTTTGTCCCAATCTTGTCTGGTTTTATTTCTTCTAACCGAATAATTCCTCTTAGCCGAAAACCGCAAAGGGGTCAGGTCAGCAAGCCTGCTTCCTCCCGGTATCTGACGCAGGGTGTCCAGGATCCCAGGGGGCGCTTGCAGCCCCGGCAGCTATTGAGACCCTGGCGCATCTTGCAATAACTCTTGACTACCACCTCAAACATCTTGCCGTTTCTGATGGCAAAAGCAATCTCCTCGGCAATGGTTTGCAAAAAGAGCAAATCATCGTCATGAAAATCGCCTTCATATTTATTAAGGATTTGCAGCACGCCGATTTTTTCCTCTCCTGCGGTGAGAGGGATGGCAATCATATTCCGGGTGATAAACCCTGATTCCTGGTCAAATCTCTTGAAAAATCTGGGGTCATGTTGGACGTCATTGATGACTTCACCGTGCTGCGTGGCCAGCACCGCCCCGGCCAGGCCGTGGTTGGCCGGAAAGCTGGCCATGAGCAGCACGGGTTTGGCCGGACCCTCAGCGCTGTAAAAACGGAAGTTCTGTTGCTCGTAATCCAAAAGCAGAACCGAGGCCGCCTCCACTCCGAAAGATTCCATGCAGAAATAGAGGACCGCTTCCAGGACATCCTTTAAATCCAGGGCCTGGGCAATCATGGAACTGATACTCAGATAGGTGTTGAGATTCCTGATTTGTCTTTCGTGCTCCAGTTTGTCGATTTTCTTATTTAAAGCGCAGACAAAGAAATTCAGCGCCTTTTTGATCACCCAGGGATCGGAGGCGTCCAAGGAGTCATGCAGGACCCCTAACAAACCCACCGTGGCTTCTTCCCGGGGGAGGGGGTAAAGATAAAGGCAGGCCTTGGGATGAGGGGGAAGGATCAAGGTCTCGGAAAGCGGTTCGGCCTGGGGGCTGACTTGCCGGAGACGCTCCTGGCAGAGGCTGTCGACTGCAGGCACCGCTTCCGGGTCCAACCCCACCTGGAAAAAAGTCTCCATGGGGAGGGGTGTTTTCTTCAAGGACAGGACCGCAGCCGGTGCGCCGGTGAGGGTGGTCAGCCCGCCTAAAAAGGGCTCCGCCAGTTCCCGCATGTTCTTGGCAAACACCATCTTTTCAGCCAAATCAAGGAGGAGTTGGGACTCCTCCACCCCCGACCGAAGGTGCGCGGCTTCAGCAGGCATAACCATGGCTCCTATGATGAAAAGAAAAAAATAAGATTTGCCAGGACTTCCCGGTCTCAAGGCCGGAAAGGCCAGGGGTTAATTCTTGGCGATGGCGGGCTCGAACGGAATACGATTCCTGATGGTGATCCTTATATGTTGATATCCAAAATATAAATTACTGGTTAGCCGCTATTGAAATCTGCTGGCCGGCGGCTCTGGGGGCTGCTGACCCTGGCCGATGGGCGTGCTGGGCAGGGTTCCCTCTGCTGCTGCCACGGGTGAGTAAGCCAGGGCTTCGGCAGGAATTACTGCAACCCCCATACCTTCCTTGCATTTGTTCATCTCGGTGGGGTCGGCTCCATTCTGTACCAAAGCTTCTGCGAT
>JBAQHL010000392.1:0-1949 GCA_049288295.1 Desulfobaccales bacterium | reverse complement strand
TCTCAAGGCCGGGGTCATTATTATTTCTTAAGGCCCTCCGCAATCATCTGTTATCTTCTTAATCCACTGGGCTACTTTTTCCCTTCCTGGGGAAGAATGACCGAATAATCAGAATTGAAGATACCTGCTCTGCTTCGAAACTTATCAACTGCCTCAAAATTCAACCTATCCAGAGAATATCAACTCCTTTTGAGCCTAAAGATTCCCCTGTGAGGCCCAAGCCTTTCTCTGGCTCTCATGCCCCTGGCGCCTGAAAATTCTCCCACCCGAAACAGCCCTTTTCGATGTGCGGATCAGATCGAAAATTTCCGCTGGCCCGATGATAACTACGGGAGCTGGCAAGTAACATTTCAGTCTTAACAAACTGAAGTAGACGAGAAACCGGGAGGGATACGCCCATAATGAGCGGAATTATTTATCCTAAGCAAAATTCGTGGTATTCTATTGGCCACTAGAGCCCTTTCTTTTTTCCCAGAGGTCCTCTTCAATGCGGGTTCTCCTGATCAACAGTAATCTGAAAGATGACATTTTGGCGGCCCCTCCCATCGGCCTCTGTTATGTCGCCAGCGCTACTGAAGCTGCAGGCCATCAAATGCGGGTGTTAGATCTCTGCTTTCAACCACAAATTCGGGACCTTTTGCAAAGGGAAATTGACAATTTTTCTCCCGAAGTCATCGGCATCTCCCTTCGCAATATTGACAACTGCAATATGCTGTATCCCGTCTCCTATCTGCCGGAGGCGGAACAGCTGATCCAGGTTATCAGAGAACTTTCGAGCGCCCCCTTGGTGTTGGGCGGGTCGGGAGTCTCAGTGATGCCCGAAAAGGTCTTTTCTTGTCTGCCGGTGGATTATCTAATTGTTTCAGATGGCGAGGAGAGTTTTGTCGACCTGCTCAGGGCCTTGCAACAGGGTAAATCTCCCCGGGATATTCCCGGGCTGGGGATGAGACTTCAAGGGAAGTTCCACCTTACCCCTGCACAACATACGTCTTTCCCTTTGATTAGACCGGATTTGCCCAAATGGGTCGATCTCCAACCCTACCGCCAAATGGGAAGCAGCTATCTTATTCAGACCAAAAGAGGCTGCAGCCATCGCTGTATCTATTGCACCTACAGTCAACTCGTGGAAGGCCATCGCTTCCGGTTGCGGGACCCCTTGGAGGTGGTGGATGAATTGGAAGAGGCCTATTACCGTTACCGGCCTGACTTTTTTGAATTTGTTGATTCGACGTTTAATGATCCTATAGATTATTGCATCGAAATCTTGGAAGAAATTGTCAGACGACCCTGGCAAGCCAGATTTAGTACCATGGGGATGAGTCCCAAACACCTCAATGACTGGTTTTTAGAACTGTTATGGCGGTCGGGATTCCGTTCTTTTATGATAACCCCCGAATCTGCCTCCGCCGACATGATCCGCAATTATCAGAAAAGCTTTACTGTGGATGATGTCATCCTCACAGCCGAAGCCATCAACCGCAGCCGTTTTAAAGTGATGTGGTATTTTCTTATTGGGGGACCGGGGGAGAACAACCAGACTCTTCAAGAAACCTTGGATTTTGTCACAAAATATTTGCACCGAGAAAAGCATCCTCCTTATCATCTGGCCCATTTTTACCTTGGTGTTAGAACGTATCCCCGGACCCGCCTTTGGGAAATCGCTAAACAAGAAGGTTTTATCCCCCAGGACCACAACCCCTTAAAACAACTCTGGTATTTATCAGAAGAACTGGATTTGGATTTAGCCGTCCAGCAGTTAAATAAGGCGGCTTGCCGCTACCCGGAAGTCATCCTGGGATCTGCGGAAAGATTTCTACCGATCTCGAAGTACTTAGCTTTTTTGGGCAACCTCTTTCACTGGTCCCAGCCTTACTTACACCAGGTCTTGTGGTTAAATAAATTGTTGGTGAAAGTGAGACTCCGCTCCCGGTTCCAGTCTTGGGATGCAC
>JBAQHL010000391.1:0-2966 GCA_049288295.1 Desulfobaccales bacterium | reverse complement strand
CGATTAACTCGGTGGGACGGGCGGCTTGATTTACAACCTGGAAGACCGCGGCTGGAATGGGTGAGTCAGGATGAGGATTTCCTGGTGACGCCGGATTTTTGGCCAAGGGGTGCGGACCCCGTGGTTTTGGGCTTGCGGCCCCGCTTTTTTTTGAGGTCATATTCCACAAACTTCAGCCCCTGGGACCGGCCCATGCCCCCAGGCCAGAGGAGGGGGCCGTTTCCCAGCAGGCGGGCGATTTCCGCCAGGGTCATGTCCAGGCAGGCCGGAGGGATTACCGTGATTTCCAGTTTGCGCCCCCGGGAGGCCCGGTTATTTTCTTTGGTCATGCCAACGGTTCCTTGCCTTACAACTATCGCAACAATTGAGTCAAAATGAGGGCCTGCTTCCCGGCCCAATTTATAAATATAGCCTTTTTAGAGAGGATTTGCCAAGTGCGGAGATGGTTAGGCCGGACGGTGAGGAGATGACGGAGATCATGTCCTTGGGGGAGGGGTTTTTCGGGAGCGCAGGCTTCCGGCCTGTGCAGCAGCAGGCAGGATGCCTGTTCTCACGTTCAAAATGAAGTGGGAGGAGAGGTGCTGGGCAGAAAAACACGGGCGCGAAGCCTCTGCCACAAGGCCTGTGGTTTCTGGTGCAGGGGACAACCGCCCTCGGTTGTCCACCGATGGCAGGCGGGGGCGCCTGCCCCTACATCAGGGGAACTCTTCGCAACTCAGAATATTGTTCTAAGGAAAAGGTAAAGGAGAACCAGTGGAAAAGTTTACCTTTGAAAAGAATTAGCCACCATGTATCTCACCTTGTTGGCCTTTTCGCCGTTGTGTTTCAGGATGCCGGCCTGGAGGAGCTGGCTGAGATAGGCCCAGGCCGTTTTTTTGTTGACCCCGAAACGCTCCTCAAAGTCCAGCAGCCGGAACCAACCCCCGCCGGTTTCCCGAAGAAACTCCAGGAACGCCGCGCTGGTGAGCTTGCGCCGGCCCTTGGGGAGAAGGGGCAGGCTTTCCAGGGCCTGGCGCAGGGCTTCTTCCTGAATCACTTCCTCGTAGGCCTGGGGAGGTGGGCTGGGAGGAATGGAGAGTTTGGGCGTCACCCAGCTTCCCCGGGCTTCCTCGAAGTAGCTCTGGACATTTTCTTCGATAAGGTTAAGGAGGCGGAAAAACTGGGACAGGGGGATTTGGCCGGCCAGGCGGGTGGCCAGGTAGCTTTTGGCCTGGCGGCGGATGAAGGAGACCCGCTCCGAGGTGCTGACCGGGAGCTTTTCCGCCTCCCGGAGGACCTGAAAAAACATGCCGGCCACCAGGGTGGTGTCCAGGGTTTGGCTCCGGGGATGATGGACGGCCAGGCTTTCCTCGGCCCGGATGAGCCCGCCGCTGATGGCCAAAGCGGCGAAATCCTCGGCAAAGGTGGCCAGTTTTTCCGGCCTGACTGTTCCCATAACTTCTTTGGTGAGGCTGCGCACCAGTTCGAGTTGGCTGTCCCGATCCATCCTCCGGCCCTCCCTGGCTAATTTTCGGGTTTATTATAGGGCCAAAAAAAAAATGGTGCAATCCCCTAAGTAATTTTATGGAGAAAATAGAGAAAAAGTGAGTAAGGGTTAAGCTGAGGACAGCTCTTTGGGAGGTTAGGAAAAGGTTCTTGAGGAAGGGTTGCTTGGCATGATGGGTTGCTCAATGCCCCTTAAAGAACAGGTCGTAAAGTATCAGGCCGATTTCCACCACGATCAGAATGACGATATACCATTCCACCCGCAGGCTGCGCCGGGCGTGCAACAGGTCAAGCAGCGTTTCCGCGGTGTTGGAAATAACCTCCAGCTTGCGTTCCAGGGCCAGATGCCGGTCGCGCAGCTCGAATTCATCTTCCAGTTGCAGATACAGACCTTCCAGTTCCGGGCGTTCCCAGAGCAGGTCGGGTTTGTCGGCGACTTCGGCACGCCCCACCAGGCGTTGCTGACTGAGCAGGGATTCGCCGATGTAACTGAGCAGCTCCTTCATTTTCTTGCCGCTGTGGCCTTCACTCAGATTTTTGGCCAAGGGTTCAATTTTCTCGAAGGTTTTGGCAACCCGGGCTTCATAATCAGACAATACCTGGCTGCGTGCCAGCATTTCCGCCACCAGTTGCAAGCGGGGCAGGGAAGTGTCCTGTAACCACAGGCAGCCATCGGCGTCGATGACTTCCCGGGCGGTGGGGTTGATGCGCAGGTCCAGCTTCTCGTCTTCCAGCCAGATATGTGACTCACCGGTCAGTGGCCGGAGTCGTTCCAGAAAAGCGCTTTCCTGAGACGCACTCATGCCGAAAAATACCACAACCCCGTAGCGGAACAGGACCGCACAACCACCACCCGGTATTGCCAGGGTCAGGGGGTTGATGGCCACGGTTTCATCCACACGGAAGGGTTTGGTGTCGATGCGGCTGCCGACGAGCACGGCGCGCACCGTGATGGGCTGGTCGCTGGCGAGATTCAGTTGCAAGGTAGCCATGAGATGCGTTCGTGGGGTTGACGGCGGTAGGTCAGCTGAACCCCATGCCTTCTAAAATTTCCCGCCCTGGTCCCCTCCAAGATTACAACAAAATTATCAGGTTGCCGATGGCTTAATTTTTTCCAATTGAGCCGACAGTTCCCTGGCGTCCCCCGTAGGAGCCTGACAGGTGTATTGGTGACAAAGATAGGCCACCGGCTCGGAACCCACCGGGGCATAATCCTTGGTGGCGGGGATGAGGCCCTCCACCCTGGCGGCATCCTGCGGGTTTTTCAGGGCCAGACGCCGCTCCGGAAGGTAGCGGCGGTATATCTCAGCCAGCAGGCCTGCCGTTCGGGAATGCTTGGGGTCGCCCACCAGGGTCAGGTCAAGGGGGGGCAAGAGGCTCAGGGCGGCCACGGTGAGATAGTGGGCAAAACCCCAGGGATTTTCCGTGGCCTGGGTGTGAAAACGGTGCAGGATGGCCAGGAAACGCTGCTGATAAAGCTC
>JBAQHL010000390.1:0-12180 GCA_049288295.1 Desulfobaccales bacterium | reverse complement strand
GCAGGTTGCATCAACTGGGGCTTCCCCACCATCACCAACCAGGACATCCCCCAGGTGCTGCCCACCGGTATCTGCACCTACGAGCACGTGGTCAGCAACGTGCCCATGGCGGAAATCGGCCAGAAGTCCATTGAAGTCCGGGGCCTCAAGATCCAGGTGACCTCCATTGACATCCCGGTGAACTTCGGCGCCGCGTTCGAGGGTGAGCGGGTGCGTAAAGACGACCTCTACGCCGAATGCGGCGGCGGCAAAACCCAGGCCGTGGAGCTGGTAACCAGCAAACGCATGGAAGAAGTGGAAGACGGCAAAGTCGAGGTCTTCGGCCCCGACCTTCCGGACCTGCCCCAGGACAAAATCCCCATGCGCCTCCCTCTGGCCATAGTGGTGGAAGTGGCCGGCCGCAACTTCCAGGCCGACTTCGAGCCCATCCTGGAGCGGCAGATTCACCACCTGGTGAACTACGCCCAGGGCATCATGCATATCGGGCAGCGGGACATCGCCTGGTACCGCATCGGCAAGGCCGCGGTGGAGAAGGGCTTCACCCTGAAACACATCGGCACCATCCTGCACGCCAAGTACCACCAGGACTTTGGCGCCATCTTCGATAAGTGCCAGATCAAAATCTACACCGAAAAAGACAAGGTGGACGAAATCACCGCCGCGGCCCGGAAAGTCTATCATGAACGTGACGCCCGGGTCGAAGGCATGACCGACGAGACCACCGAGACCTACTACTCCTGCACCCTCTGCCAGTCGTTTGCTCCCAACCACGTCTGCGTCGTCTCCCCGGAACGTACGGGCCTGTGCGGCGCCTACAACTGGATGGACTGCAAGGCCTCTTTTGAAATCAACCCCACCGGCCCCAACCAGCCCATCGAAAAGGGCGAGACCCTGGACGAAAAATATGGCAACTGGAAGGGAGTCAACGACTTCGTGTTCAAGGCTTCCCGCCAGGCGGTGTCGTCCTACAACTTCTACAGCCTGGTCTATGACCCCATGACCACCTGCGGATGTTGTGAGGCCATCTCGGCGGTGCTGCCCATGTGTAACGGCATTATGACCGTGAACCGGGACTACACCGGTGAGACTCCCTGCGGCATGAAGTTCACCACCCTGGCCGGCGTCATCGGCGGCGGGCAGGTAACTCCGGGCTTCGTGGGCCACAGCAAGTACAATGTCTGCCAACGGAAGTTCGTGGTGGGCGACGGTGGCCTGGCCCGGGTAGTGTGGATGCCCAAGATCCTGAAGGAAGAGCTGCGGGAGCGGCTCTTGAAACGGGGCGAAGAAATGGGCATCCCCGATCTCATCGACCGCATCGCTGACGAAACCGTCGGAGTCACCGAGGACGATATCCTCGGTTACCTCACCGAGAAAGACCATCCGGCCTTGAAGATGGATCCCATCATAGGCTAACCAAAGAGGGCCGGGAGATGCGCCTCTCCCGGCCCCAATCCTGAGAACCCCGGTCAGCGGGTTACACGAGCATTCCTGATCGGTTCATTTGCCATGGATAAGGAGAGTGACGATGGCTCTAACTGGAATTGAAATTTTTAAAATGCTGCCGAAAACCAACTGCAAGGAGTGCGGCTTACCCACATGTTTGGCCTTTGCCATGGCCCTGGCCAGCGGCAAAGCTGAACTGGACGCCTGCCCCTATGTATCAGAAGAAGCACGAGATAAACTGGCGGAGGCTTCTGCGCCTCCCATCCGCCCGGTGAAGATCGGTCCCAAAGATGCGCTCAGGACCATGGGCGGTGAGACCGTGCAGTTCCGCCATGAGAAGACCTTTTTCAGTCCCACCATGATCGCCGGCCTGCTCACCACTTCCATGTCGGACGCGGATGTGGCCGCCAAATTAAAGCAGTTCATGGATTTGCAGTTTGAACGGGTGGGCTTGAATCTTCGCCCGGACATGTTTGCCATCGTCGATAAAGACGGGGATGCCGGAAAACTAGCGGCTCTGGTCAAGAAAGTCATGGACGGCAGCGACGCCCTGCTCCTTCTGGTGAGCGATAAAGTTGACGTTCTCAAAGCAGGCGCTGAAGCGGGTAAGGACCGGCGGCCCATCCTGGCCTATGCCACGGCCGCCAACGCCGACGCCATGGGCGCTTTGGCCAAGGAAATGGACCTGCCCCTGGTGGCCAAAGCCGAGGGTTATGATGCCCTGGCCGAACTCACCACCAAGCTCAACGGCATGGGGGTCAAGGACCTGATTCTGGATTCCGGCGCCCGGACCGTGAAACAGGTTATGCAGGATAACATCGTTTTCCGGCGCGCCGCCCTGGTGGGCAAGTTCCGGCCTTTCGGCTTCCCGGTTCTCAACTGCGTGGCGGAAATGACCGACGACCTCAAAAAACAGGCGTTGTACGCCGGCGTGGGTATCGCCAAATACGCCAGCATCGTGGTGCTCTCGGATCTGGCCCCCCACGTGGTCTTCCCCTTGCTCCTGCAGCGTCTCAACATTTACACCGACCCGCAGAAGCCCATGATTGTCACCCAGGGTATTTACCCCATCAATAACCCGGACGAAAACTCCCCCGTTGCCATCACCACCAACTTTGCCCTGACCTACTTCATCGTTACAGGGGAAATCGAGGGCAGCAAGGTGCCCACCTGGTTGCTCATTAAAGATACTGAAGGGCTCTCGGTCATGACCGCCTGGGCAGCCGGAAAATTCTCGGGGGACGATGTCGGCATGTTTGTTAAAAAATGCGGCATCGCCGAGAAAACCAAGACTCGCAGCCTCATCATTCCGGGCTATGCCGCGGCCATCAGCGGCGACCTGGAAGAGGAATTGCCCGACTGGAAGATTCTCATCGGTCCCCGGGAGGCTTCCCATATTCCAGCCTTCCTGAAAGCGCTCTAGTCGACGGGAAGTCAACCAAAACTCACGAGGAGGCCGCGGGTCGGCCTCCTGCCACCTTAGGAAAGGAAAAGGAGGGGCTTCCCCGATGAGTAAATTTTACCGTATCGGCGAAAACCTGAATGTAGTGACGAAAGTCTACGGCCAGGCCATGAAGGACCGCGACCCCAAACCGCTGCAGGAGCTGGCCGTTAAGGAAGCCGAGAAGGGCGTGGATTTCATCGACGTCAACATCGGTCCGGCCCGCAAGGGCGGCGAAGAACTGATGGACTGGATCGTCAAGGCCATCCAGGAGGTGGTGCCCAACATCCCCCTGGCCCTTGACACCTCGAACATTGCGGCCATGGAAGCCGGGCTCAAGGCCCACAAGGGCAGAGCTCTCATCAACTCCATCATGGCCCGGCAGGAGCGCATGGACGGCATGCTGCCCCTGGTGAAAAAGTATGACGCCGACTTCATCGGCTTGCTGTGGGGTCCGGAAGGCATGCCCCGGGATGAACACGAGCGGGGTATGCTCACCGCCGAAATCCTGGCCAATGCCGATGCACACGGCATCGAAAACGAGCGCATCTGGTTTGATCCCATCATCGCGCCCCTAAACATCCAGCAGCCCCAGCTCATCAGCGCCATGGAGTTCATGAAGATGCTCCAGGACATGGCTCCCGGCGCCAAGTCCACCTGTGGGCTCAGCAACTCCAGCAACGGCGTGCCTGAAAATCTGCGCCCCATCATCAACCGGGCCTATGTCGTTATGCTGCAGCGCCACGGCATGGTCAGCGCCATCGTGGACGCCTTCGACGACGAACTCCGGGCAGTGGTGGACGGCAAGAATCCCGAGGCCGTCAAACTGGTGTACGACATCATGGACGGCAAGTCCGTGGACATCAGCTCCCTTTCCAAGGACCTCCAGAACTACGCCAAGACCGCCCGGGTCATCATGGGGCAGGTGCTGTTCTCGGATTCCTGGCTGGAGATCTAATAGCTCGAAACTGTGTCAAACAACAGGGCTCCCGCTTTGGCGGGGGCCTTTTTTTTTTCACTTTATGCCGAGTTGCCGTCAAGCGGTGGCACAGGCTTTCCAGCCTGTGCTTTAATCTCGTTCCCAAGTTGCACTTGGGAACGGACAAATGAGCCAAGCTAAGCTTGGCTGGTGTATAAACACATTCCCAATCACAGCTTGGGAACGAGGGAAAAGTTATCAGGGCATAAGATATGGCCGGTAGCACGGGCATTCTGCCCGTGCCTGGACGGGCTGGAAGCCTGTCCTACCGCGTTAAGGGAACTTGGGAAGGAAAGGAAAACTGGAGTTCGTAATCTTGGCATTTCGGGTTGCCCGCCCAAAACCCTCCTTGGTCTTTTTGCAGAAATCTCAAGCTACCCAGCCCTGGCTCACTAAAGCGACAGCCTCCCCAGGATTCGAGGCCCGCTTGAGACCTGGGATTTCCCAGTCCACCGCCAGGGCCACCACCGGTTTCCCCAATTTCAGGGCAATGGCCGCTTCTGATATGGTGCCGTAGCTGCCGCCCACGGCAATAACCGCGTCCGCGGCATGGACGATGACCATGTTGCGGGCGTGGCCCAGGTTGGTGGGGATGGTGTAGGTGAGGTGAGGGTTAGCCCGGTGCCGGTCGGGATCGGGCAGAATGCCGATACTCACGCCGCCTTCTTCCTGGACTCCCCGGGCCGCGGCCTCCATGACGCCCCCCAGGCCCCCGCAAATGACCACAGCATTCCGGCGGGCCAGCTCCCGGCCCACCTCCCGGGCCAGGGCCGCCACCTCGGGGTTAACCTCGCCGCCGCCGATCACCGCCACATATCTTTTCCGCTGGTTTCCTGTCATCTCTTTGCCCCTGGACTTCCCGCCTCATTTTCCTTATCTTTACCACAAAGGGACAAGGTTTTGAGGGGAAACCTGCACCTAAACTTTATTCCCTCTGCTGGTTAATAGCTTTGGATGTGTAGCATCTAATTTAATAAGGATGAATGACTTTCAAACTTGAGAACTCTGTCCTGAAAAGTTCCTCAGGGGTGGCATAGGCTTTCCAGCCTGTGCGGATAATCGAGGCGGGCGCGGAGGCCCGCCCTACCGACTTTTCATGCTTTGCGGGTGGGCCACTGGCCCATGAGGAGCTGTTCCGAAAATATTTCTCACAGGGCGCGTCTTACGCGCCAAAATTGGTGCGTGAAACGCACCCTACGGTAATTTTAAAAAAAACCTGCTCATGCCGGGGTGATCGAATGGCCGCGAGAAAACAAGTTCCCCCAAGAAATGGCTGGAGGTGCGTATCCCTCCTCCTGGCCTTCATGGTCCTGGCCGGCTGCGCCACCGCGCCCTACACCGGCCGCAAGCAGGTTCTCATGGTTTCCTCGGAGCGGGAGCAGGCCCTGGGATATCAGGCCTTCTCCCAGATCAGGGGGAAATCCCGCCCGTCACAGGACCAGGCCCTCCAGGCCAGGGTCAAAAAAGTTGGAGCGCGCGTTGCCCAGGCCGCCAACCGGCCGGATTTTCAGTGGGAGTTTGTGGTCTTCGACGATGACAAAAATGCCAATGCCTTCTGCCTTCCCGGCGGCAAGGTGGGTATTTACACCGGCCTGTTTAAGTACATCAAAAGCGACGCCGACCTGGCCACGGTCATCTCCCACGAAGCGGCCCATGCCCTGGCCCGCCACGCCGGGGAGCGCCTGTCCCAGGCCAGGCTGGCTAATGCCGGGGGCATGGCCCTGGGGGTGGGATTGGCCGCACTGGGGGCCGGCTCCGGCGCCAGCCAACTGGCCATGCAGGGATACAGCCTGGGGGCCCAAGTGGGAGTGCTCCTGCCCTACAGCCGCCTTCAGGAATCAGAGGCGGACAGGATCGGCCTCATCCTCATGGCCAAGGCGGGTTATGACCCGGACCTGGCCGTGCAGTTCTGGGAGCGCTTCGCCACCGGCAAAAAAGACAAGGCCCAGGTCCCCCAATTCCTCTCCACCCATCCCTCAGACGCCACTCGCATCGCGACCATGAAGAAGTTTCTGGATGAAGCCAGGCAATATTATAAGGCCGGGGGAGGGAATCCTCCCCAGACAGGGGGCCAATGGTCAACGCACCAGAACCGCCCCCGGGGCCAGCCTCACTAATACGGTTTTCTGTTTTCTGTGAATATTATCTAAAAGTAACAATGGGTTGAGTGTTTCATTTGTTTCTGTTCAATGGGAAATTATTATAAGTGGTTGGGAGGCCGGCTAATCCTCCACGTGCAGGTTCAACAGGGCCCGCAGATACTGGGCCGCCCAGTAATAAATATTGTGCTCCTGCACCCAGGCCCGCATGTTCTCCATGCGAGTGGCACGGTCGTCCTCAGAAGCTTCCAGGGCCTCAAAGATCGCGTCCGCGATATTTTCCGGATTAAAAGGGTTGGTGGTAAAAGCCCCGGTCAGCTCCCTGGAGGCCCCGGTAAAGGGACTCAGAATCAAGGCCCCCTGGTTGTCCACCCGGCTGGCCACATATTCCTTGGCCACGAGATTCATGCCGTCATGGAGGGAACTGACCACCATGACGTCCGCCAGGCGGTAATAGGGCACAATTTCTTCGTGGGAGAGGTGCCCCTTGAGAACCAGAAGAGGCTTCCAGCGGCCCTGGCCGTATTCGCTGTTAAGCTCCTCTTCCAGGAAGTCCACCTTGGCGGTGAGCAGCTTATAACTTCTGATGTGCTGCCTGGATAAGGGTCCCAACTGGATCAGGGTGAACCGTCCCAGATATTGGGGATACTTCTGAAAAAAGATTTTCAGGGCCTCGATTCTCTCCGGAATACCCTTGGTGTAATCGAAGCGGTCCAGCCCCAGCCCCACTTTGGCATCCCGTAAATTTAGGCGGTAGCGCAACATCGCCATCTGGGCAGTTATATGGGGAAGCGTGGCAAGGTCTGCAAACCGCTCAAAATCTATGCTGATGGGAAAGGGCCGCACCCGGGTTTCCTTGCGGTTCCGGATGACGGCAAATTGTTCCATATCAACCCGGGCTTCCATGGTCCGATCCACGGTGTCGAAAAAGTTGTTGCAGTGGTATTGCAGATGAAACCCCAGCAGATCATTGCCCAAGAGGCCCTCCAAGATTTCCCGTCCCCAGGGGCAGATACGGAAAACCTCGAAATTGGGCCAGGGGATGTGCCAGAACTGGCAAACCACCAGGCGGGGTTCCGCCTCTTTCAACATACGGGGCAGCAAGGCGAAATGATAATCCTGGATAAAGACAATGGTTCTTTGGTCATTCACTTCGGATAAGATGGCGTCGGCGAACTTGCGATTCACCGCCTGGTAGGTTTCCCACTGGCCGGTGTCGAAGTGGGGCCGGGTATAGGCGATATGGCACAGGGGCCAGAGGGCCTCATTGGAGAAGCCGTAATAGTAATCCTTCTCTTCCTGCTTGGTGAGATACACCCGGCGCAATTTGTACTTGGGGTTCTGGGGAGGCACCATGACGGCTTCCTGCCCGCCCGCGGCCTCCTGATCCGCTTCGCCGCTGCCGGCCGCGATCCAGGTGCCGCCGCAGGTCTGCATCAGGGAGTCCAGGGCAATGGCCATACCGCTGGCGGGCATGATGACCTCCACTTCGCCCCCCCGGTAAATGTGCATATAAGGTTCCCGATTGGACACCAGGATGATCTGATAATCGTGTAACTTTTCCTCCACCAGTGACTTCAGGCGTTCTTTGTTCCACAGCATAAATCACCTATGACGTTCAGTTACAGCTCTATAAGGCGGCTTTCCTGTTTGTCCAGGAGAATCAGCAGGGTGAGATAGTCGCGCACATTGCGGGTGATGAGGAAGTGTTGCCGGACAAACTCCCGGGCCATTTGCCCCATGCGCTTGGCCATCTCCGGGCGGTGCAGCAGATAACGGATGCGAAAGGCGCAACCCTCCGGCGAATGCACCAGAAAGCCGGTATTATAATCCTGAAGCTGCAACACGATACCCCCCACCGCGCCGCCGATGACGGGCTTCCCCTTCCACATGGCTTCGGTGACGGTCAGGCCGAAACCTTCCCTGGTGGATTTCTGCACGATAACATCAGCAGCCCGCTGCAGGGCATTCACTTCATGATGAGCGTCAGGCGGCAGGAGCAAAATCTGGATGTCGGACTCTCCCCGGGCGGCTTCCTGTACTTCGCCAAAGATGCGGGGCCCCTCGGGATCATCCGTGGCCTCCCCACCCACCAATACCAGTTTGCAGGGGGTGTGCCGCCGCACCATGCGAAAGGCCTGAATCACCCCCACCGGGTCTTTAAAGGAATCAAAGCGGGAAACCTGGAGGACGATGGGCTTATCCCGGGTGATCCCCAGGCGGTCCAGAACCTTGGTGATTTCCTCTTCGGTGAGGTCCCGGTTTTTTTCACTTAAAGGGTCAATGGAAGGGCGGATGAGGTATTGGGGATGGGGCAGATTTTGAGCAAACTGGGACATGGAAAAGACCGATGCATCATATTGACTCACTATTTCCCGCAAAAATCTCCAGACCTGGAGGTTGGGGCGGGACACGTCAATATGACAGCGCCACACCCAATGCTGGGCTCTCTGCCGCAGTTCCGTGATCATGTACGCAGGCTGGGGGTCGTGCAGCAGGACATAATCCGCCTCCCAATCCACCCGGCGGGCGTTTTCCAGGTTTACTTCCCGGTAGTGGTTGAACATGGCTTCGGTGAAATGGACTTTATGGCCTTGCAGGGCATTGTGCATGGCCTTGGTGATCTCAAAGAAGAAAGGATCACCCAGGATTACGTCCCAATAAGTTTCCAGGCCCAATTGATTGAGCAGGGGAACGGCCCTGTTCAAAATCTCCGCCACCCCGCCGCCGGTGCGGGTGGAATTGATATGCACAAAGCGCCGGTTGGCCACCGCCTCAGCCAGGCGATGGAGCTGGCCGATGACCTCAGGGCCGACAATGGGCGCATAATCATTGAGGTTGACCACAGCTGTCCCCCAGATGTTGATTAATCAAACCCAAAAGGGTGTTGCGGATCTCCCTCAGGTTGTAAAAATAAATGTCGATATCCCGAATGGCCTCCACTAACTCAGGCAGGCCGAAATTGGTTTCGATCCAGTAAGAAAAGTCGTCGATGGATCTTCCCAGGCGCCAGCGGGCCTCGAAAAAATGATAGTACATGGAGTCCAGCCCCACTTTATTGAGGGCCTGGCAAAACTCCTGGAGATTGTGGGCGGCAAAGGCGGAGCGAATCACCACGGTGGAGGCTTCGCAGAAATGGAATTCGAACCCGGCGCGGGCCCAGGGAACAAAGGGCAAATCCCACAAGTACTCCTCCAGGATATAGAGGATGGCCTGGCGCACCTGACCCAGGTCGTCGTAGTCCAGCGGGTCAAAGGAACTGAGCTTTTCGGCCAGGGCGCTGTCCTGCAGGGCTACCGCGGCCCACAAGGCGAAATCATTGGGAAATTCCACCGCCGGCGAGGAAACGGCCAACCGGCATTGCACCAGGTGGTAGTAAAGCACCGATTCGCTGACCTCCCGCAGGGCAGCCAGCAACTCCCGGAGATTCACCACTTTAATGCCGATGGGCATCTGTATCAGGAAACATTCCCGGAACCAAAAGGGGTCTTGCGCCGGTTTGTCCAGATTATTTTTCATCCGCGATCCTCCAGGCGGGAGGCTAACAAGAACAAAAACTGTCGAACATCTTTAGGATGAGGTAAGGAATACGAGGCTGCAGTGACCGCCTGGCCGACACCGACCTTAACGGTCAGGCCTCGCCCCTGCAATACTTGAAAAGCACTTTCGTCCGTTAAATCGTCTCCTAAATATACCGGAAAATGCCCGCCAAATCCAGGGAATAGTAAAATATCCTGAATTGCCGCACCTTTACTCACGCCAACAGGCAGGATCTCCATCACCTTTTTTCCCTGCAAAATCTGGTGACGGCCGGCCCTGGCCACCTCATCCAGCCAGGGCTTCAGGACCCCGACAATTTTCTGTTCCTCTTCCAGGCCGGCCTGACGGTAGTGCAAGGCAAAGCCCAGGGGTTTGGTTTCCACCCACCAGCCCTTGACGTGGGCTAGCCGGTCGGTCAACTGCCGCCGCAATTCCTCCTGCTCTGCGCGGCTGCCGGTGTCGGCCTTGGGGGTCCAGAGTTTTCCCACCATGAGCCCTTCGGCGCCGTGGGAGCCCAGATAGTTGAGGCCGGGGATGGGCAAAAAATCCTGCAAATCCCCCAGTCCCCGGCCGGACACCACGACCACTGCGAGGCCGGGTAGTGAGACCAGGCAATCTAAAAGATGAAGTAGCTCTTGGGGAGGACGGGCCAATTCCGGCCGGGGGGCAATCTCCACCAGGGTGCCGTCATAATCCAGCAGCAACAGGAGCTTCTGGTCCTGGGGGAGGGACTCCAGCACCGCAAATAATGGGTCAATCTTTCTGTCCATGGGTAATAGTGGCCCAGGCTTGCAGCCCATAACTTTAGTGCAGGCTGACGCCCTGCAGTTACAAAAAAAGTCTTGGGACGCAATCCGGGGGAGAAATGAATGTATGAGCTTTTTTGATGAATATTACTCCGAACTCAGCTCTGGGCCGGTTTGGAAGGGGTTTCAGGCGGCGGTGTCGCGTTCGGCTCCGACACACCGGGGGCTTCGGCGAAGCGCAGGGGGAGCCGGATGGTTACCGTGGTGCCCCGCCCCACCTTACTTTCCAGAGTAATGACCCCCCGGTGTTCGTCCACGATCTGGCGCACAAACACCATGCCTAAGCCGGTGCCCCCGATCTTGGTGGTGTAAAAAGGCACAAAGACTTTGTCCACCACGTCCGGGGGCATGCCTCTGCCGGTGTCCTGAATGACCAGGACTGCAAAGTGCTTCTCCTGGCTGGTTTGCACCAGGATGGTCCCCCGGGGCCGGGTGGCTTCGATGGCGTTGCGCATCAAGTGCGCCAGGGCCACCTTGAGCAGGTGGGTGTTGAGGCGGCCCATGAGGGGGCCGGCGTGTAATTCGGTGATAAGGAAAAGATTTTTGGCCCGGACCTCGGGCTTAATGAGTTCGAGCGTGTCCACCACAATGTTGTTCAGATCTTCCTGCGTGAAAAAAGAGGACTTGCGTTGGGCCAGGGTCTCAAACCGCTCAACCATGTCCTCGATGTGCTTGGCTTCTTCGGCAATGGCCTTGAGCCAATCCCGGGTGGGGTCGCCCTGGTCGGTCTTTTTGAGAAGGCGGTGGCTGAAGCCCCCGATGATGTGCAGGGGATTGCGGATGCCATGGGCAATGCCCAGGGCCATCTCGCTCATGGTGCGCTCCATCACCAGGGCCTCCATCTCCCGGTTGAGGGCCAGGATTTCATGGCTGGTGGCTTCCAGATGGTGGTGATCTTCTTCCATGCGGTGATAGAGGCGCCGCATCCGGGAAAAAAACAGGGTGATGGTGGCGATGGCCACATAGACGATGCTGTCGAACCCTCCCAGTAGCCGGCGCAGCATATCCAGAAAACGGGAATAGCCGTGATAACGGATAAGGTCCTGGACAAAGTGGGAGACCATGTGGGAAAAGGCGAAGACCACAAAGGCGATGGCCAGCCAGTCGAGAAAAAGCCAGAGAGCGTTCTCCGGGTCCTTGATCATCAGCCGATGAGAGTAATACCAGGCAAGCAGGGTAAAAACCACGACGAACAAGCCGCCGCCATACTCCAGCACCCAGACGGGAAGAAGGGGCAAGGCCGTCATAAACCCCGGGCCTCCTCCTCCCGGCTAAACTCCCGCAGGCTTCGGTAGAAAAAATAAAAGGCAGGCAGCGGTAAGAAAAAGTGGGTGATCTTGAAAAGGTAGTAGCCCCAGGTGTGCCAGTCTTCCATGAGCAACCGGCGGTCCAGGCCTTCCCCTAAAATGACCGGGTTCTGCAGGGACCAATCCAGGGCGTGCCCGATGATGGAGTCCAGGTTCCACCAGGTCAAAAAAATACAGGCCCACATGAGATTGCGAAATCCCGGGGTGCCCCTGAGTTGACCGCGCCTGATTTCATAGATCAGGAAGACCATGGCCACTGCAAAAAGGAGGTGCGCCATCTGGTGCACATAAGAGCCCTGGGTCTCCCACAGCAATTCCAATGCCAGGCTGGGTCTGGGGGTTAGGAGAACGAAAGTTACAAGACCGCAGAGGATCCGGGTCAAGCGGCGGTGCATGGTGACTGGTCTCCCTGCTGCTATTATTGGCTTAGTGAAATAAATTGTCAATCGCAGGTTTTTTTCGGGTTTTGGGTTTTCGGGTTTGGGTAAGTATTCGTGCCTTTTTGGGAGATAGTCGCAGGTTGCAAACGGTCCTGGCCCCCAGGTTGACAAGGCCTGTGTCACCG
>JBAQHL010000389.1:0-7147 GCA_049288295.1 Desulfobaccales bacterium | reverse complement strand
GGCCATGGCCCGGGCCCGGCGTCTGCATCTCTTGGCCGGCCTGGGCTTTCTCCTGACGGGCTGGCTGGCCGGCCTGGGCTGGCTTTACTACCTGGCCGCCCTGGCCGCCAGTTTCCTCCTCTGGTGGGAACACCGCCTCCTATCCCCCCAGGACCTATCCCGACTGAACCAGGCCTTTTTCACCCTCAACGGTTTGGTGAGTATGCTCCTGGGCGCGGCCACTCTTTTCAGCCTCTGGCCATAATTAACTGTATAATGGCAACAATATGAGAGTGCAAATCCGCGCCGCCTCTGAAACCGATACGCCGGCCATTTGGGATGTGGTCTGGTCTGCCTTTGGCAACGAGCTCGGGCAAGAAATCGCCGATCTTATCATCGGCTTATTGAAAGATCCCAGTGCGCAGCCGGTGTTATCGCTGGTGGCCACTGCCAATGATCGGGTTGTCGGCCATGTCCTGTTTACGAAGACGCGGCTTACGCAATCTCGACAAATTTCTTCGTCGGCCATTCTGGCCCCGTTAGCGGTGCATGCAGATTACCAAAATCAAGGAATCGGCGGGAAGCTGATCCGGGGCGGGCTCAACCGGTTGCAGACCATGGGCGTCGGCTTGGTTTTTGTCCTCGGTCATTCTGGCTATTATCCCAGGCATGGTTTTGTCCCGGCCGGAACGCGAGGGTTCGAGGCCCCCTATCCGATTCCGCCGGAGCATGCCGACGCCTGGATGGTTCAGGAACTTCAACCGGGTTTGCTTGGGAGTGTTCG
Organism: Desulfobaccales bacterium; assembly: GCA_049288295.1. Lineage (GTDB taxonomy): Bacteria > Desulfobacterota > Desulfobaccia > Desulfobaccales > 0-14-0-80-60-11 > JBGSLA01. Next base: position 6,384 of record JBAQHL010000389.1, on the reverse strand, counting down.
GGGACAGGTGGAATGCGCCGACACCCTCCATGACCCCAAACATTGGCGAGAATGACCCGGGGATTTGTGTGGGTAGGGATTGGTTATGGTCGTTGCCAAAAGTTTTCTCTCGCGAAACTACAAACTCAAAACTCGAAACTTTTGGGAGCAGGCGCTCATGAGCCTTCGGCTCTCTCAAAATCATGAAAAGATTAACAGGGCGGGCCTCCGTGCCCGCCAGCCGTTTGGGCCGAACGCCTGAAGGCGGGATGCGCTGCGCTTGTCCCGCCCTACGACCTGGAAGCCCGTCCTACCGTACCCCCCACACCTCTCAGGGAGCACAGGCATCTTGCCTGTGCCACAGGCGGGACGCCTGTGCCCCCGAGATATGGGGTGGGGCAAGAGGCGTTGGTAAAGTAAATGTAGGGCGGGCTCTGCCCGCCAAAATAATTATGGGCGGTGCCCACCCGACATAAACTTCTCGTACCAGTTGCTTATGAGCCGTTGGCTCACCCATAAGTCATGAAAAGTAGGTAGTGCGAACGTCCCCGCCCACCAAAATCAAAAATCATGGTGCGTAAGACGCACCCTACGGCTCAAAACTCGAAACTCGAAACTTTTCAAGACAGAGCTTTGCAGGGGCCAGTCAGCGGATCCGCTGCTCAAGAGGCCAGGGCCTCAAGTTGCAGCCCCTCTGTCTGGACCTTGATATTCTTCCTCTCCCGCAGCAAGGCTTCCCGAAAGCGAAAGAGGTCTTCCCCGTAGGCGCAGGTTTTCAGGTAACGTATCAGCCGGCTGGGATTATGCTGCCAGATGCCGTAAAGTTGGCGCCAGAACTGGCCCCGGCAGGAGGATTTGACGCCCTGGCTCCAGGCCAGGCGCACAAACCGGCGGATATCGTTGAGATAATCCCCGGAATCTTTCTGGTGCGGAGGGCCGGCGGCAGGTTGGGTCTCGCCATGTTTGGCGGCCAGGGCCGAACGGGTGGGGCGCATGGCCAGGATGGAGCGGTAAGCCCTGGTCAGATACGCCGATGGTTCCAGGAGGCGGTCCACCATGCGGAGGTATTCCCCCACGATTTCTTCCTCAGGGCGGCTGGGTTCAAAAAACATCCGGGTGTGGTAGTCCATTTGCGGGGCTTTGCGCTCTAACCAGCTTTCCACCATCTCTGTCCGGAGGCGGCCTTCCTTCTCCAGGCGGTGCCAAAGCTTGGTCCTGAGCAGCGGGAACAGCATGTTCAGCATGACTATGGGCAGGTCGGTGGCCTCCACGAAATCCGCGATGCGGTCTCCGGCCCCTGAGGTTTCCCCATCCATGCCGAGGATGAAACTGGCAATTATGCCCAGGCCGTTGGCGTTGATGGCCTTTATGGACTCCGCCAGGGGGCTGGTCACGTTCTGACGCTTGTGGGCCAGTTGCAGCACCTCCTCATCAGGACTCTCCACCCCCAGGAACACACTGTCGAAGTTGGCTTCGGTCATGAGATCGATGAGATCCAGGTTCTGGGCCAGGTTTACCGAAGCCTGGGTGATGAAGGAGAAAGGCTCGCCATGGGATTTCATGAAGGGAATGATCTGATGCAGCAATTGCCGGGCATAGGCCTTATTGCCGATAAAATTGTCGTCGGCGATGAAAATGTGTTTGACCCCGCCCAGTCGGTGGAGGGCCTCCAGTTCCGCCAACACCTGTTCCGGGTTTTTGGTGCGGACCTTGCGGCCGAAAAGGCTCACCACGTCGCAAAATTCGCAGTCAAAGGGACAGCCCCGGGTGGTCTGGATGGAGATGGACAGGTAACCCTCCGGCTTGAGGAGATCAAACCGGGGGAGGGGCGTAAAGGACAGGTCCGGTTTCTCCTCGGACTCATAAATGCCGCCGGCCTTACCCTGAGACAGGTCCTCCAGGAGTTGCGGCATAAGCAGCTCAGCCTCGCCCCGCACGAGAAAATCGCAGCCCGCCTCCAGCACTTCTTCGGGGATGGTGGAAGGGTAAGGTCCCCCCGCCACCACCGGTTTTCCCCGGGCCTTGGCCTCCCGGACAAGATCCAGTAAGCTGGCCCGCTGGACGGCCATGGCGGAAAACAAAACCACCTCGGCCCACTCCCAGTCAGCCGAGGTCAGGACCCCGGTGTTCAGGTCCACCAGGCGCAGTTGCCACTCCCTGGGCAGCATCGCCGCCACGGTGATGAGGCCCAGGGGCGCAGTGCTGCTTTTACAGCCGTGAATACGGCACAGCTGGGGCATGGTCCAGAAAAATTTGGGAAATTCAGGATTTATGAGTAGAGCTCGCATGGGTTGTTCTCAAAGGTGGTTTAGGGTACAGCGCGGAAGCTTGGCAACCACGACATATTAATTGTTTAGAATACGGTCTTTTCTCACCAGGGTCAAGTTAGGAACAGGAAGGTTCAGAGGGACAATTGCTTATTAGTTCAGCACTACTATTCCCTCTTTAATTTTAATGCCCCATGTGGGATAATAAATGGGACATTTTCTGTCATTTAGCCCAAAGGAGAGAAAATATGGGGATGGAAGAATTCCCTCGTATGAAACGGCTGCCGCCGTATGTCTTCGCCCTGGTCAACAAGCTTAAGATGGACGCCCGCCGCCGGGGGGAAGACATTATCGATCTGGGCATGGGCAATCCCGACCAAGCCACGCCCCCCCACATCGTGGCCAAACTCATCGAGGCGGCCAGCAAAGGAACCAACCACCGCTACTCGGCGTCCAAGGGCATCACCAAGCTGAGAAACGCCATCTCGGACTGGTACAAACGCCGCTATGACGTGGACATCTGCCCCGAAACCGAGGCCATCGCCACCATCGGGGCCAAGGAAGGGTTGTCCCATTTGATCCTGGCTACGGTTATGCCGGGCGATGTCGTCCTGGTGCCCAATCCCACCTATCCTATCCACGCCGCGGGGGTAGTCATCGCCGGCGGGCAGCTAGTAAGCGTGCCCTTGGCCCACGACCGGGATTTTTTTACGGACCTGGTGCAGATCACCGAACTCATCCGGCCCCGGCCCAAGATGCTCATCATCTCCTTTCCCCACAACCCCACCACCATGTGCGTGGATCTGGAGTTTTTCGAGCGCATCGTAGATTTCGCCAAGCGCCATGACATATTTGTGATCCATGATTTCGCCTATGCTGACCTGGTGTTTGACGACTACAAGGCTCCCAGTTTCCTGCAGGTCAAGGGTGCCAAGGATGTGGGGGTGGAGCTGTTTTCCCTCTCCAAAAGCTATAGCATGCCAGGCTGGCGCATGGGCTTCGTGGTGGGGAACAAGCGCCTGGTGCACGCCTTGACCCGGATCAAAAGCTATCTGGACTACGGGGTTTTCCAGCCTATCCAGATTGCCTCCATCATTGCCTTAAACGGCCCCTATGACTGCGTGGAGGAAATCGTCGGCATCTACAAGGAGCGCCGGGACGCCCTCTGCCGGGGGTTGAATAACATTCCCTGGCGGGTGGAGCCCCCCAAAGGCACCATGTTCGTCTGGGTCAAGATTCCCCGCCGGTTCAGGAACTGGCTGCCCGACCACCTCAAATCTCTGGTCTTTTCCATGATGTGTATCAGAGAGGCCAAGGCGGCGGTGTCGCCGGGACTGGGTTTTGGAGAGTGGGGGGACGACTACGTGCGCTTTGCCCTGGTGGAGAATGTCCACCGCACCAATCAGGCCATCCGGGGCTTCCGCAGAATGCTCAAGATGAACGAAGACGACATCAAGACGAAAATTGCCGGTATAGAACGGGAATTCGCCGACGAACTGGCTCTTTTCTCCCTCGAGAAATAGCCATGCGGCCGGTTAATGTTGGCATCATCGGTTGCGGCACAGTGGGCAGCGGGGTGGCGCGCCTGTTGGCGTTTCGGGCGGAGATGTTTGCCCGGCGCCTGGGGACGCCCCTCTATCTGAAAAGGGTGGCCGAAGTGGATCCGGGCCGCATGGAGGCCGCCGGGATCGACCGGAGGTTGTTCACCTTCAGGGACATGGATATCCTTGAAGACCCCGACATCGACATCGTGGTGGAAGTCATCGGCGGGCTGGAAACCGCCCGGGACCTGGTGTTGGCGGCCATCCACCGGGGCAAGCACGTGGTCACCGCCAACAAGGCCCTCCTGGCCCACTTTGGCAATGAAATTTTTGCGGACGCGGCCAGGCAGGGCGTGGAGGTGGCTTTTGAGGCCTCGGTGTGCGGCGGCATCCCCATAATTCTCACCCTGCGGCAGGGGCTGGCGGCCAACCGCATTCAGGAAGTGTTGGGCATCTTAAACGGCACCACCAATTATATCCTGACTCAGATGTCCGAACACAATCTGTCCTATGAAAAAGCCCTGGCCGAGGCCCAGACCCACGGCTTTGCGGAGGCCGATCCCACCCTGGACGTGGAAGGCATTGACGCGGCCCACAAGCTGGCCCTCCTCACCAGCCTGGCCTACGGCTCCCGGATTGATTTTCCTGCGGTGAGCGTTGAGGGCATCAGCCGGATCGACCCCGTGGACCTGCAGTTCGCCTGGGAGTTCGGCTACACCGTCAAGCTGTTGGCCATCACCCGGGAAGATGGCGACCGCCTAGAGGCCCGGGTGCATCCCACCCTGGTGCCCCGGGACCACATGCTGGCCAGCGTCGGCGGGGCCATGAACGCGGTTTTCATCACCGGGGACGCGGTGGGGCCCATTCTGCTCTCCGGCGCCGGGGCCGGCATGATGCCCACGGCCAGCGCGGTGGTGAGCGACATCCTGGACCTGACCCGCAACATCTCCCTGGGTATTGCGCGCCGGGTGCCGCCGTTAGGGTCAGAGGCTGCGCTCACTACCAGCCGGGCCGTCAAGCCCATGGATGACATCATCACCAACTATTACTTTCGCTTTGCGGCCCTGGATATGCCAGGGGTGTTGTCCCAGGTTGCCGGCGTCCTGGGGAAATACAATATCAGCATCGCCGCAGTGATCCAGAAGGGGCGGGAGGTCAAGGGCGCGGTGCCCATCGTCATGATCACCCATGAGGCCCGGGAGGACGATATGAAAAAGGCCCTGGCCGAGATTGACCATCTGTCGGTGGTGAGCCCCCCGGCGGTGGTCTATCGCATCGAGGACCCCCACCTCCACTCGGCGCAGATTTAGAGGGTGGTCCCCAACCAAGGCCAGGGTTTCCGCCTTATGAATTGAGGTGATTTTGCCCGGTGCCGATAGTACACTAAGAATTGAGTTGTACAGTTGTGTTGGACCCAATAGCCATCAACGGGCTAACCGTTCTATGGGCTTGATTTATCAAGCCCTGGAGGGCGCCATGCATGGCGCCCCAATAATTAATTTGAGATATTTTCTTAAAGGACACTCCGCAAGAGAGGAGCCCCCCCATGTCCAAAACCTACGTCCATAAAAACTGTGAGATCTACCTCCCCGGTAGTCCCTACCGGGAAGACATGGCAAGCCTGCCCCTGGACTGCTTCCTGGATGAAGAGGAATACGAGGCCCTCTCTGAGGACAAAAAGAAGGAATACTGCCTCCTGGTGGACGGCAAGTGCCAGTGCCAGGTATGAAGCAGGATATGGGGGGAGGGGCAGAGTTTTTTCCCCGGATACTACAAGTCATTTAATTTGTTGCGGAAGTCCCTCAGCCTCAAAGGAGAATAAATGAGCGATTTTTTTTCCTTCCGGACCATGATCACGCCGGTCATCATCCAGATTCTCTTCTGGGTCGGCGTGGCCCTGTGTATCATTATCGGCATCGGTTATATGCTGGTGGGCCCCGGCTACTACGGCAACAGCGCCACGGTTTACGGCCTCCTCATTCTGGTTTTCGGTCCCTTGGCGGTGCGCATCTATTGTGAAATTCTCATTATCTTTTTCCGCATCAACGAGACCCTGACGGAGATCAAACACACCCTGGACGAGCGTCGGACCGCGCCGCCGGCGCCGGTGCAACCGCCCCCCGCAGCCTGAGGGCTCTGCCGGGAAAGCAGAACTGAGGCCGGCTCCCCGAAAATCTGACGAGAATCTGTAGCCGCGAGGCTAAGCCTCTCGCAAGCTAAAGCTTGCGGCTACATGTATTTTATAAGAAAACAAGATGGCAGAATATCACATCAATATATTCTATAGCGAAGAGGACGGGGGCTATATCGCGGAGATTCCCGATCTTGATTCCTGCTCCGGCTTCGGCGAAACTCCTGGGCGAGCCCTGGCCGAGGTAGAAATCGCCAAAAAAGCCTGGCTGGAGGCGGCCAGGGAAACCGGCAAGCCCATCCCGCCGCCGCGCTACCGCCCGGTGATTTATCAGGTGGGGAGATAATGAGGCTCATTATCTCAAGGTAATATCTTCAAAATTTCGAGAGAACTGCATGAAATACGTCATTCTTATCGGCGACGGCATGGGGGATTACCCCATCCCGGAATTGGGCGGGAAAACCTG
>JBAQHL010000388.1:0-2780 GCA_049288295.1 Desulfobaccales bacterium | reverse complement strand
CTCTCGCCGGGAAAGCAAGCGGACCTCATCGTGGTGGACCTTAACCAGCCCCACCTCACCCCGGTGTACGACCCCTGTTCCCACCTGGTGTACGCGGCCAGAAGTGCCGATGTCCGCCAGGTCATGGCGGCCGGGCGCTGGCTTCTCAGGGACCGGCGGCTCCTCACCCTGGATTGGGGGGACATCGCTTCCCGGGCGAGGTCTTATGCCGGGGACCTGGCCGCCTTTTCCGCAGGTTCCCAGCCTTTACCTTGACCCCCACCCCGGTTTAGGTGAAAATAGAGCGCACAGGGAAATTACTCTACTCTTGGAGGCGCCGGGATGGCGAAGTTGGAAGTGAATGTGGATCATGTGGCGACGCTGCGTCAGTCCCGGAGGGGTGATGAACCCGACCCTGTGCATGCCGCAGTGCTGGCGGAACTGGCCGGCTGTGACGGTATCATCGTCCATTTGCGGGAAGATCGGCGCCATATCCAGGACCGGGACCTCCTGCTGTTGCGGCAAACAGTGCAGACCCGCCTCAACCTGGAAATGGCGGCCACCGGGGAAATGTTGAAAGTCGCCATCGAGGTCAAGCCGGACCTGGTCACCCTGGTTCCGGAGAAACGGCAGGAGCTTACCACCGAAGGGGGCCTGGACATCCAGGCCCAAAAAGAGCATCTGCGGGATTTCATCCACAAACTGAAGGACGCGAACATCACCGTCAGCCTGTTTGTGGATCCGGTCCCCACCCAGATAAATGCCGCCAGGGAAGTGGGGGGCGCCTGGGTGGAGCTTCACACCGGCATTTACGCCGAAGCCGAGGATGAGGCCCAGGCCCAAAAACACTTCGACGAACTCCTGGACGCAGCCCGGCACGCCAGGAGCATGGGCCTGCGAGTCAAGTGCGGTCATGGCCTCAATTACCACAATATCATCCCCTTTCGGGGCCGGCCGGAATTCGAGGAGTTCAGCATCGGCCACAGCATCATCAGCCGGGCCGTCCTGGTGGGTATGGAGCGAGCCGTGCGGGAAATGGTGGAGCTCATCAAAGGCTGATCAGAGGAGAAAGCATGGAAAATATCGGGGAACACCCCCAAGCGCCTGACACCAAAGAGCCTGAGCTCATGAAATCCCTGGCCCTGGGGATCGTGGGAGACCTGGGCAGGCTTCTCAAGGACCATGGCCTTGGACAGAAACCCATCAAAATCGTTGAGTTATTGGTTTTTGCCATGTTCGTGGTCACCGAGACCTTCACTCATGCCAAACAGGGGCTGGAGCAGGCCCGGGAATCCCTGGATCTCTTCCATGAAGACATGATTGAATACATTTTCACGGAGTATTTTTTTAAGACCACCAAGGCCAAGGACAAGGAGGAAGTGGAGGTCCGCTTCCAGGAACTGAACCAGATCATTAACGACCGTTACCAGGAATACCGCCAAAACTTCTATGAAGATTATCATGATAAGAAAATGAGTTTCGGCCGGGTTTTCAACAGTCTTTCCCAATACCTCCTTCAGGAACCCTTGCCGGCGGGCGATGCGAAAGATCAATTGGACGCGGTTTTTTCCGTGAAGCTGGCCCATTTCTGGTCGGGGTGCCTGTCATCTTTTAAGCCCGGAGCAGGGTTGAAGCCCGATCAGGGATAGTCTTGGGTGGGGCCCCGGGTTTTCTGCCTGGGCCAGGGTATTTTCCTGGGAACCTGAAACCACAAAGGCCACTGGCGCCAAAAATCTTTCCCGATAATGACTACCGAATCCACAGCTTTCATAGACCTGCACACCCATTCCAACGCCTCGGACGGGTCCCTGCCTCCCCGGGAGGTGGTGCGTCTCGCCAGGGAGCGGGGTCTGGCGGCCCTGGCCCTCACCGACCACGACACCATTGACGGCCTGACCCAGGCCATGGCCGCGGGAGAGGAATTTGCTCTCGAGGTCATCCCCGGTGTGGAAATCAGCGCCAAACATCCCCAGGGCTCCATGCACATCCTGGGGTATTTTCTGGACTTTGGAAGCGATCTCCTGGCGAAGCGCCTGGAGGTGCTGAAACAGGCCCGCAAGGACCGCAATCCCCAGATTGTCGCCAAACTCAACCAACGGGGCATCCCTGTTACCATGGAGCAGGTGGAGCGCATCTCCGGCGGCGGCCAGGTGGGCCGGCCCCACATTGCCCAGGCCATCTTTCAACATGGGTATGTGAAATCCCTCCAGGAAGCCTTTGACGTGTATCTGGGGAATAACGGCCTGGCCTATGTGAGCAAATTCCGCTTTCCCCCTGATGAAGCCATGGCCATGATCCGGGACGCCCGGGGCCTGGCCGTCCTGGCTCACCCCTTCACCCTGGGGCTCCATACCTTTGAGGCCCTGGGGCCGCTCCTCGAGGAACTCATGTCCTTAGGCCTGGCCGGGATTGAATGTTATTATCCTGAACACTCTCCCCACCAGACAGCTCTTTACCTCTCCCTGGCCCGCAAACTGGGCCTCCTCATCACCGGCGGCTCCGACTTTCACGGGGACATCAAACCCGATGTCTCCCTGGGGAGGGTCAACTGCCAATCCCACCTCACCTATGACCTGGTGATTGCCATGAAGGCCTGGCGGGAAAAGGCTCTTGGGGGAAGGGGTTAAGAGGCCCGTCGTTTCCCGCGACTACAAACTTCTTCCCATAGGAGGTTTGGAGGGAAGGCCGGGGACCTGAGGTCCCCCTCGCAACCTTTGGCAAGTGCTGGCAAGGTGAGGCCATGGGCCTCGACTTGCCAGTTTTTTTATGAACTCTTAAGGGGTTGGGGGAGGGAGTTTGAG
>JBAQHL010000387.1:0-2450 GCA_049288295.1 Desulfobaccales bacterium | reverse complement strand
GTTCAGTGAGGTCGCGCACCATGGACTCCACGTCCCGGCCCACATAGCCCACCTCGGTGAACTTGGTGGCCTCGATTTTGAGAAAAGGGGATTGGGCCAGTTTGGCGAGCCGCCGGGCAATCTCGGTTTTGCCCACACCCGTGGGGCCGATCATGATGATGTTTTTGGGCGCGATCTCATCCCGCAGATGCTCCGGGACCTGCTGGCGCCGCCAGCGGTTCCTGAGCGCTATGGCCACGGACTTTTTGGCCGCTTCCTGCCCCACGATGTATTTGTCCAGCTCCACCACGATTTCCCGGGGGGTGAGATGATCCCCGGGAGGGCGCAGCGCCTTGATCAATTCCATAATATTAATCCTTAAATAACTTCCAATTTAGCCGCAGGCTTTAGTCTGCTATCCGTAAGTTGTAGGTTGGGCACTGCACATAAATATCCTTAATTACCGAAATCCACATCGCTCCCTCAAAAAACGCAAATAGCCCTCTGTTCCCCCCCAGCGTTGAAACCGATGATTGGCTATAGGCCTGTACCAACCGTGGGGATTCCACCTATCGTTGTAACCGAGATCATCAAGAAAATCCTACCAGTAACGAAAACCAATTTCGGACTCGAAGAAAAAAATGTGTGGAAATAGTCTTTGATCAGGCGTATTTGGCCATAATATTTTTGACGCATCATAACATTGGACGGGAATTTTCGCTTTAACAATACCAATTTGATGAATCCCACCATCATGGATGCCTATCCAAGGAACAAATAAAACCAAATCACCAAGCCGAGTCCTGCGAAAGGCTGGATCAGCACCCGGAGGTACACCCCAGCAATTAAAGGAACCAGACGGAAAGGCAATAGTTATATCCTCTTCAAAGTACTTTCGTTCAGGAGCATTAATAGGCAATTTTTCAAGAATCTCCGTAATTGGTCTTTTCTTTTTGACTGTATAGTTGATATCAATGTTCCCAGGATGGCCAACATGCATAATGAATATTTGCATATAACCTCCTAAAAAGAGTAACTGATTAGATTCGAATCTTACAATTCTTCAATCACAATCTCACTATTGGTATAAACACACAACGACCAGCAATTTCCATGGCCTCCTGGCAAATCAGCCTAGGGGTCAAATCCGTGTGGGCCATGAGGGCCTTCGCCGCGGCCAGCTCCTGGAGAACGGGCTCCGCCCGCTATTAATTTACTCATCCCCTGGTGTCGGCGGGCGGTGCCGGCCCTACATCTCAACCATTGATGGCGAATTGAATCTCCCGGGTATTCTGCACCACTTTGGAGGCCTGGAGAATTTCAAACCGCACGATGCCGCCGTCGTAGCCGAAATCGGCAATGACGCCGGGACGCACCTCATCGCTTTCTTTAATCCGTTCCTGACGCAGGGTGATGGTCAGGGAGTCCGTTTCGGGATCATAGGTGATCTTCATTGGCCCAATCCTTTAAGATACTTCTTCATCTGGGAGGTCTTATAAACAGTGATAACCACCGTCTCGGCCATGGTTTCCTCCAACACTAAACGGAGCAACATTTCTTGCTGCAATACCTGGTCAAAGTAACGGCGCATGAGAATTCGCCGCTGCGGCTGATCGGCCACCTCAAACTCGGGGGCATTGAGGGTCTTTTCCGCTTCGGCTCGGTCAATCTCACGTTCGGCCATATTATCCAAAGCGTGGGGCGTCCAACGGACCGGTTTCAACTAACCTCCTCCGCAAAAATTTCAAATGATGACGGTGGGTACTGCTCACATTTACTCATACAACTCCTCGATAACAATCTCCTGGTTGGTATAAACACATAACGACCCGGCAATCTCCATGGCCTCCTGGCAAATCTGCCTTGGGGATAAATCCGTGTGGGCCATGAGGGCCTTCGCTGCGGCCAGGGCAAAAGGTGCGCCTGAGCCGATGGCCATGACCCCTTCGTCCGGTTCGATGACGTCGCCGGTGCCGGAAATAAGAAAGGCGCCGTTTTTGTCCACCGCCAAAAGCAGGGCCTCGAGGCGGCGCAGGATGCGGTCGGTGCGCCAGTCCTTGGCCAACTCCACCACCGCCCGGGTGAGGTTCCCCTGGTGGGCCTCCAGTTTCCCTTCCAGGCGCTCAAACAGCGTCATGGCGTCCGCGGTGGCCCCGGCAAAGCCCACGATGATCTTGCCGTGGTGGATTTTTCGCACCTTTTTGGCCCGGTGCTTCATGACCATGTCACCCAGGCTCACCTGGCCGTCCCCGGCCACCGCCACCTTGTCGCCCCGGCGCACCATCAGGATGGTGGTGCCCCGCCAGTTTTTCATGTTGTGGTCCATGGTTTTATTCCTTGGTCTTTGGGAGAGGGGGCCAGGGGCCGTGGCCCCCTGCCCCCCCCTCAAACTCCCTCCCCTAACCCCTTGCCTGTAGCCCGGAAAGACGGGCTTCCAGCCCGTCCAGCACGGGCAGGATGCCCGTGCTACC
>JBAQHL010000386.1:0-9311 GCA_049288295.1 Desulfobaccales bacterium | reverse complement strand
GAGCGACACCGGCAAACCGGGGCTGACCTCCTCCGACGACAGCCCCTTTCTCAAGGCCATGGATACCCTGTTGAATGAAGTGGAGGAGCGTTGCCGGCACCAGGAACAACGGGAACAGGAAAAAAGGCAGGCAGGGGAAGTTACGTCCCTGTTAGCCCAACCGGCGGAACAAACGTTTAAAGCCGCAGTGCCCCTGGCCGGGGGAGTGCTGTGCAATCATTTCGGCCATTGTGAGCAATTCGCCGTCTTGTCCGTCCTGGACGGCAAAATCAGCGACACGGAACTGCACGTGCCGCCTCCCCACGAACCCGGGGTTCTGCCCCGCTGGCTCGGGGAATTGGAGGTGAATCTCATCATAGCCGGCGGCATGGGACAGCGGGCCCTGAGCCTCTTCGCGGAACAGGGCATTAAGGTCGTTACCGGCGCCCCCAGCCTGCCGGCGGATGTGCTGGTGCAAAGCTACCTGGCGGGAAGTCTGAGCGTGGGGCAGAATGTCTGCGACCATTAAGGCCTCGTTGCCGTCAGGGCAGCGGCACGGCTTGCCGTGCCCAACAGGTTAATAAGTCGGGGTTATTTGTCGTGGTTTTTTTGCAGAAAACAGAAAACGGGAAACAGAAAACCTTTTATGAAAGTTTCCTCATGGCGGGAGGGCAAGGGTCTTATCCTTTTTCGGCAGGGAAAAACCTCCTCCCTTTGGAACCCCTCCCCCATGGGGGAAATTTATGGAGTTTGGCAAGGAGAGCACTGTGAAGATTGCCTTAAGCGCCAATGGTCCTGATCTGGAAGCCCAGGTGGACCCCCGGTTTGGCCGGGCCCCTTACTTTCTTATTGTGGACCCCGAAACCCTGGAATTCGAAGCGGTGGCCAATCAGCCCAACCTGCAGGCCTCCCAAGGCGCCGGCATCCAGGCTGCGGTCTTGGTCTCCCAGCACCGCCCTGCGGTGGTGCTCACCGGCAACTGCGGCCCCAAAGCCTTCCAGACCCTGGCCGCCGCAGGCATCAAGGTCATTGTCTCGGTGGAGGGTCCCGTCAAGGAAGCCGTTCAAAATTACCAGGCCGGAAAATTCCGTCCTGCCCAGGCGGCCAATGTCCAGGGTCACTGGCAGTAAAACCGTTCGAAAAGTTTCGAGTTTTGAGTTTCGAGCTTTGAGAAATTCCTCATACCCCCTCTCCACCCGCTGGCTGGGGGAGGGTTGGGGTGAGGGGGTGAGCACGAAGGCTCATGAACAAATATTACGAAACGGTAATGGCCCGATTTGGGCCGCCCCCGTGTATGAAAAATCTTTCGTAGGGGCTTGATTCATCAAGCCCTGAGGGCGCAAACGGGGTTTTTCACGGCAAGGTTTAATCGCTTCCCCCAACCATGCTTGGGACCGGTAGGACGGGCTTCCAGCCCGTCCAGGCACAGGTTGAAAACCTGTGCCACCAAGTTGAAGAATAGCTCAAAAAGAGCTGGTTAAAAAGGAGATGTCATCATGCGAAGTTCGGTTAGAGCCCAGGGTCCGGGCGGCGGTGCCGGCGGCGGCGGTTCAGGCGGCGGCGGTTCAGGCCGCGGAGGAGGCCGTGGCGGTGGTTTTCGCCAGGGCCCCGGCGGCTTCTGCCTGTGTCCGGCGTGTGGTCATAAGCTACCCCATCAGCAGGGGGTTCCCTGCATTGAAGTCAAGTGCCCCCAATGCGGGGCGGTGATGACCAGGGAGAGATAACGCTGAGGCCGAATGGGGTGGCCCGGCGTTGCAGTTCACCCCGGTCAAAGGAGGTGTAGGATTATGCCAGGTTTTAACGGAACAGGACCGAGAGGTCAGGGCCCCGGCAGCGGCTGGGGCATGGGTCCCTGCGGCGCCGGCCGCCGCATGGGTTTTGCCCGGGGCGGCGGTCGCGGCGCTTGGGGCGGCAGAGCCTGGGGCGGCGGCCGCGGTTATTGGGGCCGGCCCCGCTGGTCGGGGGCTTACGGCTCTTACGGCCCAGGCGGGGGTCCGGCTTACGGCTCTCCCCAGGATGAAGCCCAGGCTCTGAAGGAGGAAGTGTCCTACCTGCAGAGCGAACTGGCGGCCGTGAACCAGCGCCTTGCCGAACTCGAAGGCGCTTAAACCCCATCCTTTTCCCCTGCCCGGTCTTCAGTCCGGGCAGGGCCCCAACATCATGCCCAAACCACCCGCCAAAATAAAATGGTAGTTCCCCGCAGTTTTGAGGCCTCTGCGAAAAACCTTGCTGTCGTCCTAAATGCAGTGCTGTTCACTTTTAGGGTCTGCCACAATAGTTATGAGATCCTTCGGTCGCTTCGCCCCCTCAGTATGACAATTTTAAGGACTTTCGCAGAGTTTGAATGCCGGTTTGCAGTCGAAGGGGTGGCACAGGCTTTCCAGCCTGTGCACACGCAGGCTAAACGTTGATGGCAACTTTGGGCAGCCCCAAAAATGAAAATCTGTTTTAGGGGCGAATCATGCGTCGCCCCTGCGGGGGGATTTTCACGGTAAAGCCTGCGGCTGCAAAAAATTGCCCATAGAACGCAACCCGGCACGAGGTAGAGCAACGCTGACTTGAAGAACAGGCGGGGGTATTCTAAATATCAGAACACAAATTCATAGGCATAATTAGCCATGCCTGGTTTTCAGGAGTTGTAACAACAGGGAAATTTTTTTGAGGGAATTTTTAAGAAATTGCCGAACCAGGGGGTTGTGTTTGATGAGGCGCAGGAGGTCGAGCAGGGCAAACCGGCGCAGGAAATACTTTTTTAAATAAAACCGATAAATTTCCTGGGCCTGATTTTCCAGGGTGATTTGATCGGCCTGGCCAGGAAAGTCTGAAATTTCGTGGCTGTCGGCCTCTTTCAAGGTGGCAGGTTCTTGGGGGCCCACCAGATCATTCCATAATTGCGAGCCCGGATGAACCCTGAGATTGCCAATATTGATGAGGTGGGGCCGGGCTTTTCTCAGAAAGTCCTTGGTATTTTCCAGGTCGGCCCGGGTTTCTCCCGGCCCTCCGATCATGAGCCAGGCGTAGACCAGGAAATGATGTTTTTTGGCTCGCCTGATCCCTTGGGCCACTGCCTCCGCCGAACCGGGTTTGCGGTAGCGCCGCCGCTGGGGATCGGAGCCGGTTTCCACTCCCAGGAAGAAAAGGTCGAATCCTGCCTGTCGCATGAGATCCAGAGTCGCATCGGGAAGATGCTCCACGAACCCTTCGAAGGCAAAGCGCATCTGGAGGTTATCCTGGATAATCAGGCGGCAGAGGTGGTCCATGCGGGAGGTGCTGACGGTCAGGTTCTCATCCGTAAACACGACCGCCTTGTAGCCCTCCCGAGATAACTGCTGCAATTCCTGGAGCACGTTTTCGGGGCTCCGGGGCCGCCATCTGGACAGTTCGGCGGGTATGCGGGTACAAAAGGTGCAATGACCCGGGCAGCCCCGGGAGGAAACAATGCTGGTAACCGGCACGCCGAGGCCTGTTTGCCAATAGCCCCATTGGGCGTAATACCCCTGGAAATCAGGAATGGTGCGGTCTGGAAAAGGCAGGGCGTCCAGGTCCTCAATAACCTGGGGCTGTCCCTGGATAATGTTTTCCCCGTTCCGATAAGATAGTCCAGGCAGTCCGTTCAGGCCCTGGTTCCTTTGCAGAGTTTGACAGAGTTTCGGGAAAGATTCTTCCCCCTCCCCCCGGAGCACCATATCCGCTTCAGGAACCTCCCGGACCAAAAGCCGGTCAAACAGGGTGGCATGCTGGCCGCCCAGGACTGTGGTCACGGTGGGCCGGGCTTGCTTGACCATTTTTAAAAGCTTGAGGCCACGGTTGATGTTGGTGCTCATCACGGACAAACCAAAGACATCCGGCTGGTGGGACAGTACCCGAGCCGCGGCCTCCTCGGCGTAAAGACCTTCCGAGTAGGCGTCAACAATGATGATTTTGTCTCCGAGGGTTTTTTGAGCGGCCGTGGCGATATAGATCAGCCCGAGAGGCGGAGGCATTCCGAGACCACATTTAGAACCTTCCGCCGGCGGCGTTGCCAAGACAATTTTCATGAGCCTGCTTTCTTATACATTCTTCACTTTGGCAACCAAGTTATTTGACATCATACAGGAGAAAACCTTTACAGGGAAATTAAATTGGGACTTCAAGCGAGGAATGGCCATGGAAAAGGGACTGCCGCAGCTGCCTTTTATTCTTTTATTTTAGCTAAATAAAATTCCCAAACTATGCTACTGAGCGCATTATTTAATGCAAGTTGGCTTGGAGTCCCGGCAGACCTCCCCTATTGCTCCCACAGGATGGCGCCGCAGTCCTTCAGGTCATACCCTCCCAGGGCCGTGGCGGCTTCCTTGAATTCCGGCGAACGGATGACTTCCATCAACGTCTGAAAACGGGGGTCTGCAAAGGTGGTTTCCGGCACCACCAGATCATAGCGCTCGGGAGTCAGAGGAATGAAATCCAGCCCCAGGGCCTTGGCCGCGGCCAGAATACCCAGGCCCACGTCGGCGGTGCCGGACAGGACATTAACGGCAACGGCCATGTGGGTGTACTCCTCTCGATCGTAGCCCTGCACCATGGCGGGGTTAAGCCCGTTGTCTTTGAGGAGATAATCCAGCAAAAGCCGGGTGCCCGCGCCCCGCTGCCGGTTGATGAATGTCACTTCGGGGCGCACCAGGTCCTTGACGGTGCGGATTTTTTTGGGGTTCCCCGGAGCCACCATAAGGCCCTGCTCCCGCCAGGCCAGATTGATGAGTTTGAGGGGAACTCCGGGGAGAAGCCGCTGAACATACGGGATATTATAGGTGTTGGTCTCCGGGTCGAAGAGGTGGCTCCCCCCCAGGTGGGCCCGCCCCTGGCGCAGGGCCATCAACCCCCCCTGGCTGCCAATATGGCCGGAAGACAGACGCAGCCGGGGGTCCCGCCGTTTCAGAAAGGTGGCCAGAAGGTCAATGGTGTTGTCATGGCTGCCCAAAACCACCAGGGTGCCGTCAATATCCTCCGGGCGGACCAGAAGTTCGGCGGCCACCGGGCGGTTCTCTTCCAGACCCTCGCTCAGGGCCGGGACCACCAGCAGGCCGTCGGCTTTGACCAGGGAGGTAATGGTACCCGCTCCCCGGGGGAGTGGCGTGGCTATCACCTTGTCTCCCACCCGGCCCAGGGTTACCCGGATGAATTCGGTGAGGCCGGGCTTGGAGGGCAGGTTCTGGGCCGGATAGACCGTGAGGCTGGGACGCACCGGCAGGAGTTTTCCCGCGATGCCCGCCAACAGGGGCGCCACAAACTGCTCAAATGACAGCACCGCCGACACCGGGTATCCCGGGTTGCCGATGACGGGTTTTCCATCGATCACCCCCAGGAGCGTGGGTTTGCCTGGCATCATGGAGACGCCGTGCACCAGCACCTCTCCCAGGTTGGCCACGGCCTGATAGGTGTAATCCTCGGTGCCGGCCGAGGAACCGGCATTAATGATGACCACGTCGGCCGCGGCCAGGGCCTCTTTCAGGGCGGTGGTCAAGGAGGCG
The DNA here is from genome assembly GCA_049288295.1 of Desulfobaccales bacterium. Classification (GTDB taxonomy): domain Bacteria; phylum Desulfobacterota; class Desulfobaccia; order Desulfobaccales; family 0-14-0-80-60-11; genus JBGSLA01. Next base: position 3,825 of record JBAQHL010000386.1, on the reverse strand, counting down.
GCGTTATCGGGAACGATGGCCCGCACTTCCGGCAGGCCTCCAGCCTCGGCCACCATGCCCGCCAGAATCACCGAGTTGAACTCAGGGAGGCGGTTCGGGGGCAGATCCCGGTCCAGGTCAGCCGTGGGCACCAACTCAGAGCCGGTGGGGATGATGGCCACTTGGGGAAGACGCCGCACCGCCACCCCGGTGACCCCCGCGGCCAAAAGCGCCCCCTGGTCCCAGGGAGCAATCTCCACACCCTCGGGGAGAACCATTTCCCCGGCCACCAGGTCTTCGCCGATGCGGCGGACGTTGTGCCAGGGGAACACCGGGGCCTCGATGGTGATGGGGTCCGCCTCCGGATTGGGGACATTTTCCACCATGATCACCGCATCGGTTCCCGGGGGCATGACGTGTCCAGTATTTATGGGGAAGGCTTCCCGGCCGAGGGCCAGCTGTGAGGGCCGGTCGGGGGTGGCCCCGAAGGTGGTGGCGGCCAAAACCGCAAACCCGTCCATGGCGGCCTGGTGGGTGGAGGGCGACGAGCGTTTGGCCCACACCGGCGCCGAGGTTACCCGGCCCCGGGCCTTTGCCGTGGCGATTTCCTCCGGGGGCAGCATGCCCTGGAGATCAAAACGGGAAAAAAAAATTTCCCTGGCCTCGGTTACCGACTTCATCCGCAGGTAAATATGGCGTTTCATGGCCTCTGCTCCGAAAAGTTTCGAGTTGTTAGCCGTAGGGTGCGTTTTACGCACCGTGATATCTGGTTTTGGCGGGCAGGGACGCCCGCCCCCCCGACTTTTTCATCGTTTGCGGCTCCCCATATCCCCCCTCCATTCGCTTGCAAGGGTTGGGGTCAGGGGGGGTAAAATTTTCATAATTCCGGGTGAGCCCAGGGCTCATGAGCAACTGCCTTGTTTGGAACGGGATTACTCCCCCAAAGGGTAACACTGAGAGAAGCAGCAGCGCTGTTTCCTAAAGAGAATAGCACATCATCATGATCATTCAAGGAAAAGGTGGGACTCAAGAAAGCTGGGCGCTCTCACGGCTGCTTTGACTTACAGGGGAGTAACTGGAAAGAAGAGTATTTCTCGCAGGAAATAAAAGAAGGGTTGAGGTCAGGCCACCAACCCCTTGAAAATCATGGTCGGGACGAGAGGATTTGAACCTCCGACCCCCTGAACCCCATTCAGGTGCGCTTCCAGGCTGCGCTACGTCCCGACAAGTTTTTAGTGTAACAATCCCAAAACACCCTGTCAACGGTTGGGCCGGATTTGCGCCGGGAGTTTTTTGGGCCCCGCCCCCCTTGCCTGAAAAGACGGTTGAATTATTTACTTATATTTGATAGAGGTTAAATTTTGCGCACGATTCTAGTGAGAAGGAGATTGTGATGTCGGGTAAAACAACAACCATTCGCAACCTGGCCTTTATCGGCCATAGCGGCTGCGGCAAGACCTCCCTGGCCGAAGCCCTCCTTTACAGCGCCGGCGCCACCAACCGCCTCGGCAAAGTGGACGACGGCACTTCCGTCCTTGATTTTGAACCTGAAGAGCTCAAGCGCAAGATCACCATCTCCTCCGCTTTTCATCATTATTCCTATAAGAAGCACACGGTGTATCTGGCCGACACCCCCGGTGACGACAATTTTCTGGCCGACACCCGGGCTGTCCTCCACGTGGTGGACGCCGCCGTGGTGGTGGTGGACGCAGTGGACGGAGTCAAAGTCGGCACCGAAAAAGTCTGGCAAACCTCCAATGATTATAATCTGCCCCGCCTGGTGTTTATTAACAAAATGGACCGGGAACGGGCCGACTTTAATCAGGTGCTCACCGGCCTGAAAAAGATCCTGGAGGCCCAGGTGGTGCCCCTCCAGTATCCCATCGGCCAGGAGGCCAGTTTCAAGGGTGTGGTGGACCTGGTAAGCCAAAAGGCCTATATCGGGGGCTCCGGCAAAATGGAAACGGGCCCTGTGCCGGATGACCTCAAAGACGAAGTGGAACAGTGGCGGAGCGACCTGCTGAATTTCGCCGCCGAGAGCGACGACGCGCTCATCGAAAAATTTTTGGAGGAAGGCGACCTCTCCCCTGAGGAAATTTACCAGGGCCTGCGGGCAGGCACCATCAAAGGCCAGTTCGTGCCGGTGCTTTTCGGGGCCGCCCATGACCATCTCGGCTATGAACTGCTCCTGGAGGCCATCAATCAATATATGCCTGCTCCTGAAGACCGGGGCCAGATCAAGGGCATCAATCCCGCCAAGAAAGAAGAAGTGGCCCTGGAAGCCGACCCGGACGGCATTCTGGCCGCCCAGGTATTCAAGACCGTGGCCGATCCCTATGCCGGCCGCCTCTCCATTTTCCGGGTGTTCTCCGGCACCATGAAGTCCGACACCACCGTGTTCAATGTCAACAAAGGCGTTCCTGAACGGTATGGCCAGCTGTTCCTGCCGGAGGGTAAAGGCCAGAAAGCGGTGACCGAGGCGGGGCCGGGGGCCATTGCCGCGGTGGCCAAGCTCAAGGAGACCGTCACCGGCGACACCCTGGGGAGCGAAGCCAAGCCGGTGCTCCTGCCGTCCCTGGGCGCGGCCCGCACCATGATCACCCTGGCCGTGGAACCCAAGAGCAAAGGCGATGAGGATAAGGTCTATTCCTCCATCCAGAGGCTCCTGGAAGAGGACAATTCCCTGAAACTCACCCGCAACGCCGAAACCAAGGAAATTCTCCTGTCCGGGGTGGGTTCGGTGCACATCGAAGCCACCGTGGAAAAGCTCAAGCGCAAGTTCGGTGTGGAAGTGAATCTCAAACAACCCAAGGTGCCCTACCGGGAGACCATCAAAGGCTCCACCAAGGTCCAGGGAAAATACAAGCGCCAGTCCGGCGGCAGGGGCCAATACGGCGACACCTGGCTGGATATTTCGCCTTTGCCCCGGGGCGAGGGCTTTGTGTTTGAGGATGGCATTGTGGGCGGGGTCATTCCCAAAAACTACATCCCCTCGGTGGAAAAGGGCATCGTGGAAGCCATGACCGAAGGTGTGCTGGCAGGCTTCCGGGTGGTGGATGTGAAAATACGCCTCTACGACGGTTCCTTTCACGATGTGGACTCTTCTGACATGGCTTTCAAAATCGCCGGCTCCATGGGCTTCAAAAAGGGCGTCATCCAGGCCAATCCCACGCTCCTGGAACCCATCATGAAGATGACGGTGACCGTGCCCGAAGAGAACATGGGTGACATCATCGGCGACCTGAACGGCCGCCGGGGCCGGGTCCTGGGGGTGGAGGCCCAGGGGCGCACCCAGGTCATTGCGGCCCAGGTGCCCATGGCTGAGGTGCTGCTCTATGCCCCCGACCTCGTCAGCAAAACCGGCGGCCGGGGTACGTACGACATGGAATTTTCCCACTACGAGGAAGTGCCGCCCCATCTTGCCGAAAAAATCATCGCCGAGGCCAATGCCGCCCGGGAGAAGGAATGAGTTAAAGATGGGATTTTGGGGGAGGGCCAGGGGCGCAGGGCAGGTTTGAAACCCGCCCCTACCTGCCCTCCCCCAAACCCCCTCCAAACCCGCAGACTGCTAGCGCCGGCGCCCTCGCGCCGTTTCTTTATCCGCATATTATCATGGTAGTCCGGGCATCCTGCCCGGAACAGCACGGGCTGGAAGCCCGTGCTACCGCTTTTGAGGGGTTAATAAAAAGGGACTAAGGAAACCATCGACCCACGGCATCCTCCCGCAAATTACCAAAAACCCGGTGGCACAGGCGTCACGCCTGTGCTATTTTTTTATAGAGGCAATACATTATGGCACATGCAGAAAAAGCTGAAACCCTCCCGTCAGTAGCCGTGGTATCCGTC
>JBAQHL010000385.1:0-3323 GCA_049288295.1 Desulfobaccales bacterium | reverse complement strand
CCCTGGAGTTGCCCCCCATCAGGATCGGGCTCACTGTTTCTAAAAGCGGCAAATACCAGACGCCTTCCTCCATGATCCATAGGGCTTTCCAGATCTGGGAGCAGGATACTAACAACCGGGGGGGTTTATTGGGCCGAGAGGTCCAGCTTGTGGTGTATGATGACCAAAGTAATGAAAAACTGGTTCGCCATTTATACGAACAACTCATTGTCACGGACAAGGTGGACCTGGTCTTTTCACCTTATGGAACTCCATTGACCCTGGCAGCTTCCGAAGTGACCGAACGGCACAAATTTGTTATGCTGGCTTGCGGCGCCTCGGGGGAGGAAAACTGGAGCCGGGGTTATCGCCACCTTTTCGGGGTCTACGCCCCAGCCTCCCGGTATTTCATCGGCTTTCTGGACATCATGGCCCGCCACGGGCTGATGTCGGTGGCCATTCTCTACGAACAATCCTCTTTCAATATCAGCGCGGCCCAAGGCGCCAGGGAGTGGGCGGCGCGGTTTGGGATAAAAGTGGCTCTTTTTCGAGGGTATAAGCAGGGCGCCTCAGATTTGCCCCAGATCATACCGGAGGTGATCAAGGAGAATCCTGACGGCCTCATCCTGTGCGCTTATCCAGACGATGGCTATCTGCTCCTGGAACTGTTGAGAAATGCCCCACATCGGCCCAAGGCGCTGGGGATGGCCATAACTCCCACCTTCCCCGAATTTGTGGTCAGGGCCAAGGACATGGCCGAGGGAGTGTTTGCTCCCTCTCAATGGGAAGCTACGGTGCGTATGCCCTTTCCGGGAACCAAAGAATTTCTGGAGAAGTTTATGGCTGCGAAGGGGGAAATCCCGCAATATCACGCCACGGCAGCTTTTGCCACTGCCGAGGTGCTGAGCAAGGCGGTGACCGCCACAGGTTCTCTGGACCATGGGAAGATCAGGGATTATATCCAGAACCTGGACACGGTAACGGTCATCGGGCGCTTCAAAGTGGACCACACCGGCTTGCAGATAGGCCATAATCCCATCCTTATTCAATGGCAAAAAGGGAAGAAAGAGATCGTCTATCCCACCTCCATGCGAACTGCCCCTCCCCTGTTTGACCTGCCGGGAAAGGGTAATGTCCATGAAAATCCTCAAAAAAATTAACGAAAGCATCCTGCTCAGCATCCTCCTGCCCATTGTGGCCATCTCCGCGGTGGTTACCGTTATTGCAGTGAGCCTGTTAATCAAATCCTTTGATTCCTTCCAAAGAGCCCAGGTGGAGGCGGATTTGACCCTGGCCGCCCAACTGGCGGTGGATATTGCTGAAGGAGGATTGCACGATCTTTTGGCTTTGCGTTTGGAAAAGGATCCGAACTCCATTGAAACCTATAGGAACCAGACCCTGGAGGAGATTAAGCAGATCAGCAAGAAATTCCATAACATCAATTTGCTGGTCATTGAAAACCAGCACTCCATACTGGCATCTTCCCAGGATATCCCCCAGGACCAGGTAAAGCTCCCGGAACTCCGCTTGAAGAAAAGTCCCGTCTTGACCGCCGATCTTTGGGGGGAGCCTCTTCTTCTCCATTACCAGTATTTTCCCCTGTGGCGCTGGCATATTATCAGCTACATGCAGGGGAAAGATTACGCCGCCCTCATGGTTTTCACCCAGCGTTTTCTTTACTTTGCCGTATGTATGGGGGTCGCCATCATCCTCCTGACCATCATGGCAGTTTTCCACACCAGGGTTAATCTTCCTCTCAAAAGCCTGGTCAGGACCGCGGCTGCTGTGGGTCAAGGTAAGTTTGTCTCCATGGTCATCAAGCGCCGGGATGAAATTGGCCAGGTTAAACAAGCACTTAATGACATGGTGATAAATCTCTACGCCACCCAAAAGGCCTTAAAGGGAAGCGAGGCTACCCTGCAAAGTCTTTTCCGGGCCGCCCCCATCGGCATCGGCTTGGTGCAGGAGCGGGTCATCTTATTTGTCAATGAACAAATATTGAGAATGACGGGTTACTCCCTGGGTGAGTTTCAGGGGCAAACCTCCCGCATTTTTTATCCGTCTGAGGAGGAGTTCCACCGGGTAGGTGAGGTGAAGTATGATGAGATTAAACAGTTCGGCACGGGGACCGTGGAAACCCAGTGGCGCCATAAAAAGGGGCATCTCATCGAGGTGCTGCTCAGTTCCTCCTTCATCGTCCCGGGCGACCCCGGTTCCGGCACGGTTTTTACTGCCATGGACATCACTGCCCGGCGCCGGACCGAAGAGGCCCTGAGGCACAGCGAAGCCCGCTACCGGGAGCTGGTGGAAAACGCTAACAGTATCATCCTGAGGATGGACGCCGAGGGTGTTATTACCTTCTTTAATGAATTTGCCGAACGTTTTTTCGGCTATGCCAAAGGAGAAATTCTGGGACGCAATGCCGTAGGCACCATAGTGCCGGCCCGGGACAGCTATGGCCGTGATCAACAAGCCCTTATCCAGGACATGAGATTACACCCGGAACGCTATGCCAACCTGGAGAGTGAAAGTGTCAAGCGCAGCGGCGCCAGGGTCTGGGTGGCCTGGACCAACCGGGCCATAATCGATCACCAGGGCCAGGTGACCGAAATTCTGTGCGTGGGCAGCGACGTGACTGCCCGCCGGCAGGCCGAGATGGAACGGCAAAAGGCCATGGCCCAGCTGCAGACCTCCCTGGATCAGTCCATCTCCGGCATCATCATTGCGGATGCACCGGATGGGGCCATTCGCTATGCCAATCCTGCTGCCTTAAATATTCGCGGCGAAACCGACCTCCCTTTGACCGGCATTGATATCAGCTTTCACAGCCGTCATTGGCAGATTTACCGGCCCGAGGGCACGCCCTATCCAACTGAGGAGGTGCCTCTTTCCCGGGCTGTACTCCGCGGTGAAATTACCCGGAATGAAGAGGTTGTCATCGTCAACGCCAAGGGACAAAAACGGTGGGTTTTAACTAATGCCGCCCCGGTTCGCAACAACGAGGGGACCATAATCTCCGGCATCGTCGTCTTCCACGACATTACCGAGCGCAAGCGGGCCGATGAGGAACTTTCCCTGTATAAGGACCACTTGGAAGACCTGGTGAAGGAGCGCACCGCGGCCTTAACCGAGAGCGAAGCCCGCTTCCGGGTTATCTTCGATGGGGCCGGCGTGGGCATTGTCCTGAGAGATCTGAACGGGAGGGTTCTCGCCATCAATCAGGCTTATGAAAAGATGGTGGGATACGCTCAGGAAGAAATGGCGGATGTGGGTTGGTCATTTTTGCATCCCCAGGACGCCCCGAGGTTCCTGTCCCAATTTCAGGAACTTGCTGAAGGAAGTCG
>JBAQHL010000384.1:0-2754 GCA_049288295.1 Desulfobaccales bacterium | reverse complement strand
GAACACTATGGCCAGGGGCGGCACGGTCAGATCAAGGGAGTCGGGATGGCCGTGATAGGAGACGGGATCGGTCCACCGACCGCCGAGATTGCCCTGGCCGCTGCCGCCATAAATTGGTGAATCGCTGTTCAGGATTTCCTGCCAGAACCCCCCCCGGGGCGCCCCCACCCGATAGTTGTAATGGGTCACCGGCGTAAAATTGGCCACCACCAAAATGAGATCCTCGGTGCTGCGGCCCAGGCGCAGGAAGCACACCACGCTGTGGTCCACATCGGTGCAGTCGATCCAGCGGAAACCGGCGGGATCAAAATCCAGTTCACTGAGGGCCGGTTCCTGGCGATACATCTGATTCAGGTCGGTCACCCACTTCTGGACCCCGGCGTGGGGCGGAAGTTCCAGGAGGTGCCAGTCCAGGCTCGTTTCATGGTACCACTCGTCCCATTGCCCGAATTCGCCCCCCATAAAGAGCAGCTTTTTCCCCGGCTGGCCGTACATGTACCCGAACATGAGCCTCAAGTTGGCGAACTTCTGCCAGTCGTCCCCCGGCATCTGACGCAAGAGCGACCCCTTGCCGTGGACCACTTCGTCGTGGGACAGAGGCAGCAGGAAATTTTCCGTCCAGGCGTAGAGCATCCGGAAGGTCAGGGTGTTGTGGTGGTATTTGCGGAAAATGGGGTCCATGGACATGTAGTTCAGGGTGTCATGCATCCACCCCATGTCCCATTTCAAACCGAAGCCCAGGCCGCCCACATAAATGGGCCGGGAGACCATGGGCCAGGCCGTGGACTCTTCCGCGGTGGTCTGCACGTCAGGGTAGTTGCCGTACACCTCTTTATTGAATTGCCTCAGGAAATCAATGGCTTCCAGGTTCTCTTTGCCCCCATAGACATTGGGCAGCCACTTCCCCTCCTGGCGGGAATAGTCCAGATAGAGCATGGAGGCCACGGCGTCCAACCGCAGTCCGTCGATATGGTAGTGATCAAGCCAGAAAAGCGCGCTGCTGATCAGAAAATTGCGCACCTCGTTGCGCCCGTAATTAAAGATCTTGCTGTCCCAATCGGGGTGGTAGCCCTTCCTGGGGTCGGCGTGCTCATAGAGGTGGGTGCCGTCGAAAAACCCGGGGCCGTGTTCGTCCGCCGGAAAGTGGGAGGGCACCCAGTCCAGAATCACCCCGATGTCGTGCTGGTGGAGATAATCCACCAGATACATGAAGTCCTGGGGCGTGCCGTAGCGGCTGGTGGGCGCGAAATAGCCGGTGGTCTGGTAGCCCCAGGAGCCATAAAAGGGGTGCTCCATGATGGGCAGGAACTCCACATGGGTGAATCCCAGATTTTTTACATATTCTGTCAGCTCAGGGGCCATTTCCCGGTAGGTGAGATAACGTTGGTCCTCTTCGGGCTTCCGCCGCCAGGAGCCCAGGTGGATCTCGTAGATGGACGTGGGCGCGTTCAGGGCGTTACGGGAGTGCCTTTTCAGCATCCAGTCCTGATCGCTCCAGGAATAATCAAGGTCCCAGACCACGGAGGAGGTGCGGGGAGGGCCTTCATAATAAAAGGCGAAGGCGTCGGCTTTATCCACCTTGTACATTTGAAAACGGGAATGGAGGTGGAATTTATAGAACGCGCCGGGGCCTACCCCGGGAATGAAGACATCCCAGATGCCGGATTGGCCCCGGGGCACCATGGGATGAGAGGCCTTGTCCCAATTATTGAAGTCGCCGATGACGAAGACCTTTTCGGCGTCGGGGGCCCAGACCGCAAAGTAGGTGCCTGCCGTCCCATCGACGGTGAGGGGATGGGCTCCTAACTTGGTGTAAAGGCGGAAGTGGCTGCCTTCATTAAACAGATAAAGATCGTCGTCGCTCAACAACGAAACGTCATAGCGCACTGCCTGTACCATGGTGATCCTCGCAAAAACCGTTCAAGGTTCAAGGTTCAAAGGATATAAATCTGAACTCTCCATACAAAAGGGCCAGTTTTTTTAGGGCGGCCCCTGACCGCCTTGACCGGCGTGCACGGCACGCCCTGGGTGACTGTCTTCAAAATTTTTGAGTTTGGACCTCCACTGTCCATTAACATCTTAGTTGATGGTTCTATTGTATCATCAGGGGCTTTTTTTTTGAACGAGGCATTTCCACTGAGGTTCCGCTGATTACCTTCAGGTTCCCCCTTTTTTGGCGCGTTGGGGCCAGTTCACGATGATGATGCCCGCCGAGACTAATATCAGGCCCAGCCACAGGGTTTCAGGAGGATGCTCGCCCAGCAGGTAGGTGCTCAAGATGACCCCTACCAGGGGATTAAGAAAGGTAAAACTGGCCAACAGGCTTACCGGATACCGGTAGATGAGCCAAAACCACAGGACATACGCCAGAAACTGGGCCCCTAAACTCTGGTAGCCGAAGGCCAAAAGGTCCATGAGATGGAGCTCAAGCGGCTGGCCTCTCTCAAAGAGCAGGGAAGAGACCGCCAGCAAGGCATGGAAAAAAGCATCATGGGGAAGAGAGTCTGGTAGGAGTTGAAATGTTCCCGTGAAGACAGCCACTTGGTATACAAAGCTGTAGCAGAGAAAAACAGGGCGGCCACAATTTCCATAAGATTGCCCGCATCAGGGGCCGGCGCCGAAATACTGGGTCCCAGGAAGGCGAGATACACTCCCCCCAGGGCTACAATCAAACCGGCAAGTTTGCGGATGGTGAGACGGTCAGACACCAGGAAGTGAGCCCCCACCGCCACCCAAAATGGCTTGGTGCTGTAA
>JBAQHL010000383.1:0-4633 GCA_049288295.1 Desulfobaccales bacterium | reverse complement strand
GCTCAAGGCTGCAGGGAATGTCCGGGAGACTGCGGCCGCTCTGCGCCGCCACGACTCCGGGCTTTTCGGTCATTGCCTGAATGTCTGTCTCCTGACCCTGTCTTTCGCCCCGAGCCTGGCCTGGAAGGAGCAGGAGGTGGAAAACCTGGCCCTGGCAGCCTTACTTCATGATGTGGGGATGATGCCCTGGGCCCTTAAGACCTTTCATCAAATTGGGCCTTTGAGCGACGAGGACTGGGAAAAAATCACGGAGCACCCCCATAAAGGCGCTGAGTTCCTGAGGCCCTTTGGGGAACTTTCGGAAGATATCCGGGTCACCGTCAGCCAACATCATGAAAGCGTCAACGGCTCCGGCTACCCCCTGGGCCTCAAGGGGGACGATATCCATCCCTGGGCAAAAGTGCTGCGGATGCTGGACAGCTATGAAGCCATGACGTCCCTGCGGCCCTGGCGCCCCCCCATCAGCGAACGCCAGGCTTTGCGGATAATGACCTCGGCCTGGGGTCCCCAGGGGGGCTATGACATGGAGTATCTCAAGGAGTTTCTTACGTTTTGGCGGCTGGGAGCTGATATTTAGTATCGCGTCCCAGGAATACATTACAAAAAATTGGCGCCGTCTTCGTACACAGAAGAAACAGGCAGATTCCGGTAGGGGGGCCGTCCCTGGCCGCCTTGAGTGGCGGGCACGGAGGCCCGCCCTACCTTATATTTTTGAAAGATATATCTGAGACGCGATACTAGAAAGTAAATCCCAGAAAAACCTTCCCTGGAAGCGGGCCCCAAGCCAAGGCCATTTCGGATCTTGGGTTGTTTCCCTGATGGCCACCGCCTGATTACAGACCTTGGCTTCCTGGGAAAACCGCCAAAGGGCACGCCCATCCTTTGTCAGGGGTCCCATACATCTCCCAGGTGGCTGAAAAAGCGTCGGAAAAAGCCCGGCTTTCCACGTAGCGCCGGGCCGCCCGGCCCATTTCCCGAAGTTGCAGGGGATTGGCCGTCAACTCCAGGATGGCCCGGGTCAGACCTTCCTCGGTGGCCGGCACTATTAAGCCTGTTTCCCCGGGAATGACATTTTCCTGGGGCCCGCCCACATCGCTGACAATCACCGGGATTCCCGAGGCCTGGGCCTCCAGGACCACATTCCCAAAGGTGTCGGTGGTGCTGGGGAACACGAATAGATCGCAGGAGGCATATGCCGCGGCCAGGTCTTCCCCGGTCAGGTAGCCGGTGAAGACGGTGCGGGTGCCCTGAAGTTCCTGCTGCATTTCCTCGTAGTAGGGGCCTTCCCCCACCACGATGAGATTCAGGTCGGGGCGCTGCCGGCTCAGGGCTTTGAAGGTGCGGGCCAGGAGTTGCAGGTTTTTCTCCTTGGAAACCCGGCCCACATAAAGGAGTTTCAGGCCGTCCCTGACGTTGTGGCGGCTCTCCAAAAAGCCGTTGCGCTTGGCGGGCTGGAAGCCTTTCAGGTCCACCCCCCGAGGCGTCAGCCGCAATTTGTCGGGGCGGAAACCCTTCTCCACCAGTTCCTGGGCCGTGCTCTGGGAAGGCACAAAAACGCAGTCCGCCTGCTCGTAGAACCACAGGAGGTAACGCCAGAGGAAGTCCACCAGGCCGGCGTCCCCGGTGAGGTGCTCGGCGTACTGCGGTATGGCCGTGTGGTAGGTGGCAAACAGAGGGAGCTTCAACAGCCGGGCGGCGGCCAGCGCGGCCAGACCCATGGGGCCCGGGGTGGCGGCGTGCAGGTGGGTAAAGTCCTGCTGGTAGCAATAATGGAGCATCTCCAGGAAGGGCGGGTGAAATAATTTCATTTCCGGATATTCGGGCAGCTCCAGGGCTGCCAGGGGCGGGAAATTTTTTACCCCGGGACCCAGGTCCCGACCCTCATGGTCGCAACTGATGACGGTGTAGGACTTCCCCTGGCGCAGGGCCTCTTCCACCTGTTTTTTCAAGGTGATGGCCACGCCGTTGATTTCCAGGTAGGTGTCGGTGAAGTGGCCCACCGCGGGGTCGCCATTCCCCGATGAGGTCAACTTGTCCGCCGGGAAGCGGCTGGCGATGTCGTGAGCCAACTGGCGGTCGCCGGCAAAGGAGGAGTAGGCGGCAAAATAGGGAGCCACCAGCAGGTACATGGTGCCGGAGGCCGTCAGGGAGTGGAACAGGTCAAAGAGGTTGGCCCGGAGGATGCCCTCCAGGATATTCTGTGTGCAGCGGGAAAGATACTGGTTGCCGATGCGGCCCATGAGGGCGAACCATTTTTGTTCCATGTCTTTGCTGCCACTGCCCTGCATCTTTTTGATCATCTCCCGCAGTTCCTGATCCTTGGCGATGAAGCCCACCACTTCCTGTTTTATCGCCTGGAAAAGCGAGTTTTTATGAGAGCCGCCGTTTTTGGGGGCGAAGCGCAAAAGGGAGAGGCGGCGGAAAAACGACTTCTTTTTGGGGGCCTGATCCAACAGGGTCTGGTTCAGGAAGTCCACCGAAGGTTCGCCGTCAAAGCGTTCCAACTGATACCGGCTCCGGTAAAACTGATAAGCGATGCTGTAGATGGTGTGGGACAGGGTAAGGGGGGTGGAGGCGTGGCCCTGCACCTGGGACTTGCCTTTGGCCAGCCCTGCAAAAAAGGTGGCCGGGTCGGTGGCCCCCTTCACCTGGGTGTGCAGCCGGGTGATGTTCAAAGAACTGTGATCGTCTGAGCCGCCGGTGAAGTGTTTGATCCAGGGTTCAGAAAAAACCGGATAGAGGTGGTACTTGTCGGCCAGCTCATCGATGAATTCCGGGGTGAGACCTGCAAGAATCCCCTTGAGATACTTATTCAGACGGTCATCCCGGCTGCCGTTGATTTCAAAGTTCTTGAACATGAGCAGCAGCTTTTCGAAATGGCTGACACTCAGGCGGCCGTTCACCGACCACAGGGGGTGGGCCAGGGTGTGGGGAATTTCTTCCTGGCGCAAATAATCCACAAGTTCATAAATATTTTCCCGATACTTCTGGATGTCCCGGTGCTGGGCCTCGGTGATCATGTGGGCCAACACGTGAATTTTACAGCGGTCTTCGGGGAAATAGGCGGTAATCTCTTCACTGATGAAGGTATCGGGCAGGTGGGCGATATCCAGGCAGCCGGCGATGGTGTTGTGATCGGTGATGGTTACCCAATCCATGCCCCGTTTGCGGCAAATTTCATAAAGCCGCAAGGGTTCGGTGTAACATTCGTGGCACCCCAGCTTCTGGAGAACCCACTGGGAGGGCCGCCTGGAATACTTGGAGTGAACGTGAAGATCGATTTTCATGGTCTTGTCCTCTAGTGAACGGTTTCCCGGTTTTACCGGCTTCAGGCAATGAGGATGGTCTCCCCCGCCCGCACCTTGTCCCCCGGGCGCACTTTCACCTCCATGCCTGGAAGAACGGGCACCACCAAATCCACCTGGGAGCCGATGCGGATCATGCCGAAAATGTCCCCTTTGGCCACCCGGGAGCCGGGCTCGACGTAGCTGTCGATGCCGTGGACACTTTTGCCGGCAATCTGGACCACATAGGCGGAGATCTCATCTCCCCGGAAACTTCCCTTGAATTTGGTGACCGTGCGTTCGTTTTCCAGGATGTGGACGCTGTTCCGGTAGATGGGCACATGCTTCAGCACGGCGCGCCAGTGCATGGGGCCCATGTGACGGTTTACGGGGCGGGGAGGATGATGGCGGATAAACTCCACCGCCCCGGAGAGAGGAGAACGGTTGTAATGGACGTTGAAGGGGCTCATGAAGACCCCCACCAGAAGGCGGGGTCGCTCCAGATCCTGCTGGACAATGTCGTTGATGGAGGCGGCCAGGCCCTGTTTAATGGAGATTACCGGTTCCCGGGGCTCCACCTCTTTCACATAAACCACGGTGCCGTCCGCCGGGCTCACCAGGTTGTCCCCGGCCGGGGCTTTTCGGGAGGGGTTGCGAAAAAACCAGATATAACGCCAGAAGCCATAGGCAGCCAGTGCCGTAACCAGGATGGCCGTGAGCCAGATCAGCCAGGTAGCTGCCATGCTTTGGGCTCCAGGACTCTTACCAGGGCCACTCCAGAGGAGAAGGGAAAGTCCACCACCTCGAAGGCCCGTTCATTCCGGCGCAGGAATCTCAGCCATTTTTTCACACCTGCGTGCTGCAGGATCTCCCGGATGTAAATGTTGGTGTCGTGGAGAAAGATGTATGAATTCTTGTGGGCCTGCTGCACCACCTGGGAGAAGTCATGGCGCACGTCTTTATAGGCGTGGCTGCCGTCGATGAAGGCGATATCGATGGAGGGCAGGGAAAAGCTGCCGTATTGGGAGAAGAACTCGTCGCTCCTGAGTTTGTAATGGGTGACGATGTCGTCAACCCCGAAGCGCCGGAAATGGGCATTCACCGCGTTGTTGTCGCTCCATTGATCCCGGCCGCCCACGGTCTTGAAGGGGCCGTCCTTGAGGACCGAATAGGAGGGGTCAATAAAGGTGAGCTGCCCCTGGCCGTTGTCCTTGAGGGCCAGGGCCAGGCAGACCACGCTGAAACCGTAGCCTGAGCCGATGACCAGAGTGTGTTTGGGCCGCAGAGCCCGGGCCACCCCGTAATAAATAAACCCGAAGCCTAAGTTGAGATTCGGGCGGTTCTCATAG
>JBAQHL010000382.1:0-4226 GCA_049288295.1 Desulfobaccales bacterium | reverse complement strand
GGAGCGGGGAAGAAGTTGCCTCCCCGCCCCGGAAAGAAAAAACGTTAACCGCCGATGAGTTGGAGGGCCAGTTGCGGCAGGGTGTTGGCCTGGGCCAACATGGCCACCGACGCCTGGGTAAGGATTTGGTTCCGGACAAACTCCGTCATTTCCGTGGCCACATCCACGTCGGAAATTCGGGATTCCGCAGCCTGGAGATTCTCTGCCTGGATATTCAGGTTGGAGATAGTGTTGGACAGGCGGTTGGCCAGGGCGCCCAAATTGGCCCGGATGTTGTCTTTGGAGGTGATGGCGCTGTCGAGGGCCTCCAAAGCCACCTGGGCGGCGGATTGGGTGCTGATGGTGTAACCCGCACTCCCCGCCGTGATGCTGTTTCCCACTCCCAGGGCCGAGGCCGTGGCCGAGCCGATCTTGATGTAATAATAGTCCTCGGCTGAGCTGTTGCCCGTGCCGAAATGGATCTTCATCTGTTCGGAGCCGTCCAGGGCGCTGCCGGACAAACTGCCGTCCAGGAGCTTGACGCCGTTGAAGTCGGTGGCCATGGCAATTCGGGTGATTTCCGAAGACATGGCCTGGTATTCACTGTCCATAATGGCCCGCTGGGACGAGGTATAGGTGCCCGTGGCCGCTTGTTCCGCCAGTTCTTTCATGCGGGTGAGTTTTTCGTCAATGACCGAGAGGGCCCCGTCTGCAGTTTGGATCAGGGAAAGGGCGTCGTTGGCGTTGCGCACCCCCTGGTTCAATACCCGGATGTCCGTGCGCATCATTTCCCGAATGGCCAGACCGGCGGCATCATCAGCTGCGGAATTGATGCGCAGGCCCGAAGCCAATCGGGATACTGAAGTAGATAGGCGTCCGTAGGAGATTCCGAGATACCTGGCGGCACTCATGGCCATCAGGTTGTGGTTAATAACCAGTGACATAAGGTTTATCCTCCTTGATTTTTACCGACCTGCATCCTTGCGTTCCTGAGGCCGCCTCTGACGCGGGAAAATGCCTGTACACCCCCCTTCTCCACCGGTTTTCAGGGCGTACCTCAGTTTCGTTATATTTATCGGCGAGTTAGGCTAAAACTTAATTTCTGGCTTTTTTCCTGCTTAAAAAGAAATATCCGGTGGGTTGATATTTGCCTGTGGTGCGGGTTTCAGTTAGAATGACCAACTATGCGACAGGCTTTGCAAAAAGTCTATCAACTGTTCCATCATGAGGATCGCCTCCTGATCCTTATTGATGCTGATCCTGACTCTCTGGCCAGCGCCTGGGCCTTGAAACGCCTTCTCTGGCGTCATCTTTCCAGCACCACCATCTCCCATATCCGGCCCATCACCCGTCCCCAAAATGAGCGCATGGTGCGTCTGTTAGGCATTCCCTCGGTGCCCTATGAGCGGGTAAATCCTGAGCTCTTCAACCGCAGGGCCATTGTTGATTCCCAACCGGCCCACCACCCGAACTTTGCCGGCCATCGCTACGACCTCATCATTGACCACCACCCCCATCTGGAGGACAGCAGCGCCACCATGGTGGATATCCGCCCCCAATACGGGGCCACCGCCACCATCATGACCGAGTACCTGCGGGCGGCCCGCATCAAGCCCTCCTTGAAGCTGGCCACCGCCCTCTACTATGCCATCAAGACCGACACCAACAATTTTGAACGCCCGGCCATCGGCGCCGACGTCCGGGCCTTTCATTACCTCTTCCCCTTCACCCGGTCCCAACTGGTGCGCCGCCTCGAATTCGCCGAACTCAACCTGAAAATGCTGGATTATTTCCAGAAAGGTTTGAAACGTTATCGCCGGCGAGGCAGCCGCCTGTATATTTTTCTGGGCAAGGTGCCCACCCCGGATATTATGGTAATCATGGCGGATTTCTTTCTCCGGGTGGAGGAGATTTCCTGGACGATTGTGGGTGGGATCTACGAGGACAAGCTGGTTGTCATTTTTCGTAATGATGGTCTGCGCAAGAACGCCGGACGGCTGGCCAGCAAGGCCTTCGGCAAGTTAGGCTCCGCCGGCGGCCACGCAGCCAGCGCCAGAGCCGAAGTACCCCTGGGGAATCTAAAGGACCTCATGCCCCAATGGACTGCCCAGTGGCAGGAATGGCAGAATTTTATTATTCAGCGGGTGGAAGGACAACGTTAGATGGGGTAGGAAGGTAAGCCCGCCCTGCTTCGGGGGCCATAGCCGCGGCGCCTGGCCCCATCAGGAATTCCTGCTCAATGTTCTTTAATTTTGTGGTGTTTCAGCCACTTCCACAGGGTAACCCGACTAACCCCTAAAATCCTGGCAGCTTCGCTCATTTTGCCGCCGGCCTCCTTCATGGCCCGCATCAGTGCCCCTTTGTCAGCAGCCCGGCTGGCAGCATGGGCCCGGGCCGTTCCCTGGGGCCGGACTTCCCTTGCCCGGGTAAGGTGAACCGGTAAATGCTCCGGTAAAATGTCACCCTCGGGGCATAACAAAATCGCGTATTCCACGGTATTGATCAGCTCCCTGACGTTGCCGGGCCAGGGGTATGCCATGAGCGCTTCCAGGGCCTCCCTGCTCAGAGCCGCAATGGGCTTGCGGCTTTTGAGGCAGGCCCGCTCAATGAAAGCTTCCGCCAACAGGGGGATGTCTTCCCGCCGCTCCCGCAATGGCGGCAGGTGAACGGGAATGACATTGAGACGATAGAACAGGTCCTCCCGGAAACGGCCCTCCGCCACCAACTCCTGGAGATCCTGACTGGTGGAGGTTATGATCCGCACGTCCAGCTTGACAGGCTCCTGACTCTCCCGGTCGATGACCTCCTCGCACAAAAACCGCACCAGCCTGCCTTGCAGGGCCAGGGGCAGGTCGGCCACTTCATCCAGAAAAAGGATGCCTCCCTGGGCCGCTTCCAGATGGCTCAGGCGGGGGGCTGGTCCCCCCGGGGCCTCACTCCCATCCCCAAAAAGTTCCATCATGAGCAGGGGTTCGGGGATGGCCTTGCAGTTTACCCTAAGGAGGGGGCCCTGCCCCCGGGGACTGAGGCGGTGAATGGCCCCGGCTACCATTTCCTTGCCCGTGCCGCTCTCGCCAAAAATGAGCACCGGGGCCTCGGTCCGGGAAGCGCTGGAGATCAGGGAAAAGAGCTGGAGCATTACCGGCGACTTCCCCAGGATCCTCTGGAAACCGTCCTCCCGGCTGAGTTCCCGGCGGAAACGGCTGATGAGGCGTTCCTGGGCCACTAGCCCACTGATGTCCATGAAGGTCTCCACACCGCCCAGGACCTGGTCGTCATCGTCAAGGAGGAGGACCGCCTTTTTCATGACGTGCTTCAGGGCGCCATTTTTGGCGGCCAGAACGCACCTTGAGGGAGGGATGGCTCCCTTCTGGAATAATTCACATTGCTTGCCCGCAGGGTCTTGCTGGGTGTTGAAGCAGGTGTCGCACCTGATCAGGCTGCACTTTTGCCCCACGAGTTCTTCCCGGGAGTAACCGGTGATATCCTCCATGGCAGGATTGACCCACTGGATCATGCCCTTGGAGTCCACCACGGCGACCCCCTCCATTATGGTCCTCGTTATCTTTTCCCAGATTTTTTCGGCATTCCCCTGGAGCATCACATTTCCTTGGCCCAAAGGGCCTCCCAAGGCTCATATATGTTAAGTTAACACTGTAAAGGATTAACTTTTTCAGTTCAAGCAAAAAAATTATTTGACAAGTGTTATCAGGATATTTATATATGTTAATCATTAACATTAATGTCCCTTTTTTACAAGGCCGGGCTTTCCCCTGGGCGAAAAGGGGGGGCTTGATCCAGGGAATGAATTCCTGCAGGCACCCCGGATTTGTCCCTGTGAGGTAAGTCAACCAGGCCCTGGGAAAAGGGTTTTTTCACCGGTCGCACAGTCGGCTTTATCTGTTTATTTAAACAAGATGGAGGGATTCAAAGGTATGAAGGCGTCTAAACGGAACAGATTCTTTCTTGTGGTCGTTACCCTGGTAGCGTTCACCTTCCTGTCCACCGGTTTGATTATGGCCCAGAGCCAGGAAGCCCCCAAACCCCAGGCTCCGGCGGCTGCCGCCCCGGCCCCTGAAGCAGCGAAACCGGCCGCACCGGCGGCAGAGGCTCCCAAGGCTGAGGCCCCCGCCCCGGAGGCCGCCAAGCCGGCGGCTCCCCCGGCAACCACCGTTGAGCCTCCGAAAGCCCCCAAGCCTGAGGCGGCGGCGACCGCCGGCATGAGCAAACTGGAGCAGGCCCTTGCC
>JBAQHL010000381.1:0-2524 GCA_049288295.1 Desulfobaccales bacterium | reverse complement strand
TTTTTGTTCTTTTTCATTTATTTCAGTTATTTTCAGACTGCGAGCTATCAGGTGGCCCAAAACCCCCAGATTGCTTCCCTGATAGATCCCTTTCAGGTGGTTTTCCGGTCATTTTTCGAGGACTTGGGATTTATCCTGCTGCTCTTCACCCCTATCATCACCATGCGGCTGTTAGCTGAGGAAAAACGGGCAGGCACCGCTGAACTCCTGTTCACCTATCCCTTGCCGGACTGGGCCGTGATCCTGGGGAAATTCCTGGCCGCGTTGGCGGTGTTTGTGGTCTTGTTGGTGTTCACCCTGTTTTATCCGGTCATTTTTGCCTTTCTGACCAAAATGGACTGGGGGCAGGTGGCCTCCGGCTATGTGGGCGTTTTGTTGCTGGGCTCCGCCTGCCTGGCCCTGGGGATTTTTGCCTCCAGCCTCACCGCCAACCAGATCATCGCCGCCATTTCCGCGTTTGCCCTGCTGCTGCTCTTCTGGCTCATCGGAGCCCAGCAGGAGGTGGCGGCGGGCGGGGGCGGTCTCCTGAGCGCCCTGTCCTTGCGGGAGCACCTCCCCAATCTGGCCAAGGGCGTTATCGACACCAAGGACCTGCTTTTTTACCTATGTTTTGCCTATTTGTTCCTTTTCCTGACCAAAATACAGTTGGAATCCCGCCGCTGGAGAGCCTGACGTGAGTCTGTGGGAAAAATTCCAGAGCCGCCCCGTGGTTTACGGGGGCACCTCCGCCCTCGCCGTTCTCCTGGTAGCCGGCATTCTTATCTTTGCCGTTCTCCTGGGAAGCCGTTATTCCCTGAGATGGGACCTCACCCGGCGCCAGAGCCATTCCCTTTCCGCGGTGAGCCGCACCCTCCTGAACGAGGTGGACAAGCCCCTGACGGCTACCGCCTTCTTCCCGGAGGGCAACCCCGAACGGCAAAGGGCCATGGAGGTCCTGGAACTCTACACCCGGCAAAACCCGCAAATAACCGTCCGCTTCCTGGACCCGGAGAAGGACCCGGTGCGGGCCGACGAAGCGGGCTACCGCCGCTACGGCAATGTCCTCCTGGAATTTGAAGGCCGCAAGCAATTGGCGGAGACGCCCACCGAAGATGCCATCTCCGAAGCCCTGCGCAAGATTCTCCAGAAACAGCAGAAGAAAATCTATTTTCTTACCGGCCACGGCGAGCGCACCGGCCAACGGGAGCGCCGGGGCTATCAGGCGGCCCAGAAGGCCCTCCAGAACGAAGGCTTTGAGCTGGCCGAACTGAACCTCATCAAAGACGGGGAGGTCCCCAAGGACGCCGCCCTGGTTCTCATTGCGGCCCCCCAGAAAGACCTTCTTGCCAGTGAAGTGGATACCCTGAAGAAATATGTGGAACGGGGCGGCCGCCTGTTTCTGCTGCTGGCCCCTTTTCAAGACGCGGGCCTCAAGACCTTGCTGGCCGATTATGGGGTCAACCTGAATGATGGCATCATTTTCGAGGTCAACCAACTGACCCAGGACCGGGCCATTCTGAGTCCCATCATCACGCAGTACGGCCCCTCCCGCATCACCCAGGGGTTTTCCTCGTACACCCTTTTCCCCTTTCCCAGGCCCCTCCTGCTAAACGAGGAAGTCAAGACCGCCACCCTTACTCCCCTGGCTGCCACCTCCCCGTCCAGTTGGGAGAAAATCGGCAAAGACTGGCAGAAAGATTGGCAAAAAGACAAAAAGCCCCTGTTTGACCCCAAGACCGACCGGAAAGGCCCCTTCACCGTGGCGGCCCTGGTGGAAGTGAAAATAGAAAAGAAACCTGAAGCCCCGGAGAAAAAACCTGAAGCTTCCGAGAAAAAACCCGCCAAACCCGAGCAGAAAGGCGCAGCCCCCGAGCCGCCCAAGGACATCCCCCCGGCCTATATGGCGGTTTTTGGGGACGCGGACTTTGCGGCCGACGAGTTCTTCCATCAGCTGGGCAATGCCGACCTCTTTTTGAATACCGTGAACTTCCTGGCCTCGGAAGAAAAGCAGATCATCATCAGGAAAACCGACCAAAAGACTGAGCCGCTGTCCCTGCCGGCCTGGAAAATTTATCTGGTATTCCTGATCAGCGTCATCCTCCTGCCCCTGATCATGCTCACCGCCGGGCTGGCCGTCTATCTGCGCCGGAGGGCCCTCAGATGACCCCCAGGCGTTTGCTCCCGTTTCTGGCGGTGTTCCTGGTCCTGGCCGGCGCCTATTTCTTCCTGGAGTGGCACCGGGGCAAGCAAGCCCGGGATGAAGAAGAGGCCAAAAGGATCTTCGCGGTCAAGGAGCCGGACATTACCGCCATCACCATCAAGAGGAATGCCGAAGAAATTCGCCTGGTCAAGGACGGGAAGGACTGGCGCCTGGATCAGCCTTTGCAGGACCGGACCGACAACCTCACCCTGACCTCCCTTTTGGCCGCCCTCTCTGAATTGCGTCTCACCAGGGACCTGGGGCCCCAGGAGGATGTCAAGCCTTTCGGCCTGGACCAGCCCCCCCTGGTGGTTTCCATCGGCGTCGGGGATAAAACCCACACCC
>JBAQHL010000380.1:0-6170 GCA_049288295.1 Desulfobaccales bacterium | reverse complement strand
GAAAACCTCTAATTTCAAAGAACGAATTCTGGAGACCATCAGTTCTTTCGGCAAGATGACTCTGGGAAAGGAAAATGAAAAAGTCAAGGTTTCTGACCTGCGCCTCACTCTTATTCAAGCAGGGTTTCGCTACACCAATGCAGTGGCCGTATTTTATGGCATTAAAGCGATCTTTACTATTCTTCTTCCCTTCTGTTACCTTAACTATATTATTTGGACCAGTAAAGTTACCATGGTAAACCTGGGCATTACTTTGGGGGCCGCCGCTTTAGGATACTACCTCCCTAATTACATCCTGAGAAAAACTTTAAATAAAAGGCAGGATCGCATCGACAAGGCCTTGCCGGATGTCCTCGACCTGATGATTGTCTCCATGGAGGCAGGGTTGTCACTGCAGTCGTCGTTGAACCACGTGGCTGAAGAAGTGCGCCGTATGTCAAAGGATTTTCACCGGGAATTGCGAATCACGAATGCTGAATTAAGAACGGGCATTCCCCGGGACAACGCCCTGAAAAACCTCGGAGAGCGCACCGGGGTCCAAAGCGTTAAGTCGCTTATCGCACTGATGATCCAGTCTGAAAAAATGGGCGCTTCCATTGCCCAGTCTTTGCGCACCCATGCGGATTTCGTCAGGGTGCAGCGGTCTCAACGGGCTGAAGAATTGGCGGCCAAGATGCCCATTAAAATCATTTTCCCCACACTATTTTGTATTTTCCCTGCAATCTTTGTCGTTATTTTGGGACCCGCAGCCATACAAATTTACCGCGTCCTCTTGAAAAAATAAGAAAATTTCCGGGCTCAATCATGGTTAAACGACTCAAGAGACCTGGATCTGTTAACGCCAATCTTGTGGGAGCATCTGGCGACGGGATTCATTATTCGTCCTTTCGTTGGCCCAGGCCAGCCATGGTTTTGACAAGCGGGGACCTGGTGCACGCCCAGATCTGGTCCAGCATATCCTTTTATCATCGCGGGAATTACAGGCAGCCACCGGCGGCCCCGGCTGCAATCGAGGCCGCTTCAGTCCATCCGGCCGATTGGGCTCCCCACCCATTGGCCGATATGGCGCCGGACACCGAACCCTCCCCCCGGTTGCCGGCGCCACTAACCACGCCACCCAGGCAGAAGCTGGTTGACGAGGCAACTTCGGTAAGGGCGGCTACCGCCCGCGGCCGATCCCTCCTCGCTGCCGGTGGCTGAATCTTGTTGCACGAGGGCCGCTGTCCCCCAAAACATGTGTGGTTTTTATTGTTGCGGGGCAAAGGGGAAGCGGGCATCGAAAAAAAAGCCCGTGTCAGCGGTCCCTCCCCCAAGGGGGAGCTTACCTTTACGACAACCGCCCAAGGGGCGGGTGGCACAAAAGCACGATCAAAAATATGCAGAAGCGGCTTTTCATAACTTAGGACGGGAAAAATCGGGAACGGTCCTCGGAGAAGCCGATAATCAGGCCATGAAACGGGACCTGTTGCAATAAGACGTGGGCTTCGCTAAACTGGCTGACTGAGGAGGAAGCCTGACATGCAATCAGTCGGTCGTTTAGGTTTAAGTATTCTGTTATTGGCCCTGGTAGTGGTAAGCAGCCAATGCGGGCGCAAGCGGGATGCCATGACGGTAAGGCCCGTGAAAATGAGAGACGCCGGCAAAATGCAGGACGCCTATGATCACGTTTCGAACAAACCCTACCCGGGAGCCCCGGAGGAATTAAGCCCGGAGCGCCGGGAGGCTCTGGGTGATTTATTGTTGGAAAAACGGCAATACGACGGCTCGATGGTTCATTATTTGCAGTTACTCAAAGAAAATCCAGAGCGCCAGGACATCAGGTACAAAGTGGGGGTGATCCTTTTGCTCGCCGGGCAAACCCAGGCCGCCCGCCAGGAACTGAACACGGTGTTGGCCGCCAAACCGCAGATGCTGGAAGCCAGGGAAGCCCTCGGCCTGACTTATCTCGAGGAGAAGCAATACCCCCAGGCCATAAGGACTTTTAAGGACGTTCTCAGCCAGGATAGCAGTCGGGTCAGGACCCGTCACCTCATGGGCATCGCTTATCTGGCTCAGGACAACCCCCGGGAGGCTATCGGGATTATGGAAAGGGCGGCATCCCAGAGTGATAAAAACGTGGCCCTGCTGGCCACCCTGGGTCAGGCCTACCTGAAAGTCAAAGATTACGACCGGGCGCTCCTTTATCTCAAAAAGGGGCATAGCCTTGATCCCAAGGATAAAAAGATCAATCAGAATATGGGGATGGCCCTGGCCGCCCTGAAGCGTTACCCGGAGGCCTTCGATGCCTTCCGCCAGGCCGGTGATGAGGCCCAGGCCTATAATAACATCGGGGTCCATTATTACCTCGAGGGCCGTTATGAAGAGTCTGCCAAGTGCTTTCAGAAGGCCCTGGATTTGAGACCGACCTTCTACGAGGAGGCCAAAATCAATTTGCAGCGGGCCCTGGAGAAGATGCAGTAATGAAACCGCACACCGTCATCCGGTTTATGGGCGCATGAAAAAACCTTCATGCCCTGACTATGGTGCAAAAACAAAGGACGGCAGAAGTAAAGGAGTACCCATGAGCGGCGGTTCCCGCAAAAATAAAAATTCCCCTGAGGACTTCCAGGTTCGAATTGGCGAGGATGAGTTGGGGCGGATTTTCCATTTGCGGGACAGTGTGGACCAGATCGACACCCTTATTCAGCACCTGGAGCATTACCGGGAACTGGACTGGGTGATGGAAGCTCGTGGTGAGGGCGTGGAAAACCTTGATTTCAGCCAGTCTCCGGAAACCTGGGGCGAGCGCCTCATGACCCTGGCTCTGGCAGGAGTGAAGGTGGATCTGGGCATTAAGACCGGCCTGCCTTCACGACTCCTGGTTTTAGAGACCCCTCCGGGTGAGACCCTTTTGGACTCGTATGGAGAGTGGCGCTCTGCCTGCCGGGCTTTGGCCGGGGAAGATCGGGAGCTGCACTATTTCATGCTGCCACCCGCTTCTCGAGTGCCGATTTCCGGCAAACTGGAAGATTTTCACGTTCAAATCTACGGTCAGGGTGGTTTGGCGCCGGCTCCTCCTTCCAGGTGCTCCGAAGATGAACAATGCTGGACGTGGCTAACCCCTCCCTGGGAAATTCCTCCCGATACACCCGGGCCCTCTTTGTGGGAATTCCTGGAGGATTTCGGCCTCCTCAAAGAAGCAGAGGAATTGGGTATTGTGGGGGAGGTGCTTCCCTGGGACCAGGTTTATGCCCTTATTGCTCCCCATGAGGGGCTCATTCGCACCTTGCTGACCCCCCCCCTGTCAATGGCGGCTTACTATCGTGAGCTGGCCCAACAAGCCTGGAAAGCAGGGATCACAGAGCCAGCGGTGCTCTTTGCCCTTCTGTGGCATGCGCCTCAGGGGGATGCCCGCCGATCCCCGGAAAGGTTGACTTTCATTCAGGAACTGGCTGTCTCTGTACCCCGTGATCAGGTCGGGGCACACGCTAAACCAGGCGCCCCCGCGCCACCCTTCCCTCAAGATGATCCCTTGGGGGTGTCGGCCTCGGTCCCCGAGTTCCAATCCTCAAACAATGGCCTGGTGGAGTTCATGGAAAACCGGGTGATTTTGGACCGCAGCCGTTATGAAAGCATGATCTTCGAGCTTGCCGAACTCACCGCCAAGGCCGAAGCTCTGCAGCGTCGTCTGGAAGAATGGGAGCGGCAGAACTCCACCCGCAAGTCTGCAGAGGGCACCGATGAGGAGCAGATGTTCCAGACGCCTGCGCCCCAAAACAAAGAATTCCCTTTTGATACGCTGGTGGGCTCATCTCAGGCGGGACAACGGCACAAGCCCCTCTCCAGCCTTAGGGCTGTGGTCCAGGAATTCATGAAAAACAATACCGATCTGGCCGCGAATCCTGATTCGGTACGAATGTTGCAATTTTGTTTAAGGAACTATATTGATCTGAATCCTGAACTCAACGCCTTGCCACTGGCAGAAAAGTTGGAAATGGCCGGAAAGATGGCAAGGGAATTTTTAACCCAGGTTTGCCAAAGGACCGCCTGAATCAAGTCCAAGGTGAGGAACCCATGAACCGAAATAAGAACATTATCCAATCAGAAGGGACCGAAAAAGCCACCGCGCCTCAAGATGTCAAAAGTCTCTGGGAACGATGGGACAACGCTCATAAAGAGGAGACCGCCTCTGATCTGGTGCGAGGATACAATCTCCTGGGCGTCGGGCTGATCATCTCCGGTTCCTTGTTGCAGACATTCTCCTCGTCACCTTTGGTGAGATTTCGCATCGCTCCCCTCGTTATTGTCATCGGCGCGGTGATAATCGCAGTGAAGAAGATTAAAGCGCTGTGGCTGCAAAGGTCCTTGGAGAGATAACTTAAAACTGGGGAATTGGGGGAGGAACCTATGCTTGACCAGTCAAGCGTAAAGCTTTGGAGTGTGGGTGGCGGCAAAGGCGGGGTCGGCAAGAGCATTGTGACCCTGGGCTTGGCCGTCTGCCTGGCGGAAATGGGGAAAAAGGTCATTTTGATTGACGGGGACCTGGGAGGCGCCAACCTCCATACCCTTTTAGGGTTGCGTTTCCCCGAGGTTTCACTGGAGGATTTTCTGTTGCGGCGGGTTTCCCGCCTGGAAGATACGGTAATCCCCACCTCGATTGAGAATATCAGCCTCATTTCCGGGGCGGATGACATCCTCGGTGCGGCTAATCCGACCTACTCCCAAAAGCTCAGATTGGTGCAACAGATTGAAAACCTGGCTGCTGATTTTGTCCTGTTGGATTTAGGGGCGGGCACGTCTTTCAACACCCTGGACCTGTTCAATCATTCTCCCGGCAAGATTGCGGTGCTCACCGGCATGGTCACCTCTTTGCAGAATGTCTATGGTTTCATTAAAAGCGCCCTGTTTCGCAAACTCTCCCGGGAATTCGCCGGAGACCAGGAAACCGCCAGCTTTATTTACCAGATGGGCAGCAAAGATGGCGGGGGCGCCTTCCAATCCATCCAGGACCTTGCCAATCACCTGGAAACAGCAGCTCCGGACCGCTTTGTCCGTCTGAACCGGGTCTTGAAGGAATTCCACCTTTATCTGGTGGTTAATATGGTGAAGACCGATCAGGACCTGAAATCATTGCAGATTATCAAGTCGGTCTGCGGCGATTTCCTGAGCCTGTTTCCGCAAATGCTGGGCCACCTCCCCTTTGACCCGGCTGTGGAAATTGCCATCAACCAGATGTCACCCCTGACTCTCTTTAAGAAGAAAAACCAGGCTGGCTTGGCCCTTAAACAGATGTCCAGGGCTTTCCTGTTCTCCTCGAGGCTTACCCGGAGCGCCACTCCTCAATTGAAGCCCGCGCCTGCCTATTAATCCTGGCAGTATAAAGCACAGGCAAATGGCAAGGCATGGACTCCTTCCCTCAGGAACCGCCTCTCTGGGCCAGGGACGGCCCCCTCTGCCGATACAAAACCACCGTCTTCAGCGCCGCCTTTCTCCCGATTTTCGTTAGACAGGCGCTCTTGAGCCTGAATTTTGCCCCACCTTATACCAAGTTCCGTAATTTGTTTAATGGGAACTTGGTAAAGACGCGATATTAGAATACGGCTTGAAGACCCTCCCCACCTGCCAGCATAGACTTGCAGCCGAACCTAAGGGACCTCACTAGGAAAATCATCTTATTGGGATAGGGCAGGCAATTTAGAAAGATGGCAGTGCTGCGGAGAAATTCAGGGAAAGAAACTTGAAATATATCCTATTTGATTTCCTTGCTTTTCTTTAATTTATTATTATTCAATAATAATTTATTTCTTCTCAAGAAAAAAATAATTTCTAAAATATCGGTTATTGATAATTAATAACTATTGTTCCAGGCTGTCCGTGATTCATAGATCTGGACTGCTCTCCGGGGATCTCATCCAGGCACGGTTGCCCCACAAGATTTAAGGGGGAGCCGGCATCGTCAAAGCCTGCATCCGGGGAAGGTTTGTGAATATTGTCGTCATGCTTGCCCGGGTAGGGGGAGCGCGCCGGCCAAGCCTGGAGAAGCGTTTCATGGGAAAAAAGATGGCCGTTTATCTTTTCCCCACCCCGATTATTCTCACCAGGAGCATTAAGTAGATTCATTTTTCCCCCTCTCCCCCAATGCGAGAGAGGGTTAGTGGGAAAATTAACTTCTTTTGCGCTCCGGGCAAGAT
>JBAQHL010000379.1:0-3872 GCA_049288295.1 Desulfobaccales bacterium | reverse complement strand
GCCTTCCTCCACGAGCGCTATCAGGCCCCTATTCTGGTAATCAGTGGGAAACAGGACCGGCCAACGGCCGAGAAGCTGGCGGCGGGCCTTCCCGGCCCCACCCTGGTCACCGGCGGGCGCTACTCCCTCCTCACCGTGGCGGCCCTGCTCAGCCACTGCCGCCTCCTGGTGGCCAACGACAGCGGCCCCCTCCATATGGCCCTGGCCCTGAAAGTCCCCACCCTGGCCTTGCTGGGCGCGGACCACCCGGCCCGCATCGGCCCTTACCGGGTGGACACGGCCACTTACCTCTACGCCAAGGAGGGCGCCTGCCCGGAACCAAACTGCCTGAACCGCCGTTGTCCCGACAACCTCTGCCTTCAGGCCATTTCCACTGAAGAGGTAATTACCACCCTCCAGACCTGGTGGGAGCCGAGGTTTGGTGGGGAAAAGGAGGTGGGGGGAGGGAGTAAAGGGGCCACCGCCCCTTAGCCCCCTCCCCCACCCTCGCCAACCTCCCGCAACCGCTGCCAATCCGCCGCAATCTCCCCGGCCATGTGGTCGTAGGTGCGGATGCGGGCAGCCTTCTCGCAGCCCCGGCGGGCGATCTCTTCCCGGCGGGCCTCGTCGGCTAAAAGTGCCGCCAGTTGCTCCTGCATGTCCTCAGGGCTGGCCGCGGCCACAAATTCCTCCCCGGGGGTCAAAAGGCGCGCCGCATCGCCGATGTGATCGGTGAGCAGACAGGCGCCGGTGGCGGGAATTTCCAGAAGGCGCATGTTGGCGCCGTGGGATTCCCCCGGTTTATCCCCCCACACCGAGATATTGACCGCCACCCGGGTTTGGTTGTACAGACGGTTCAGGTCTTCCTCCCAGATTTCAGCCCCTTGGACGCGCCGCCACAGCCGGGGTTGCCGGTAGACCTTTTTGCGCCAGCGGGGGCCGTAAATGGCGAAGTTGCCGGACACCCGGGCCAGGGCCTCGCAGTAGCGCTGCCGCCGGGGGTGCCATTGCCCCACAAAGCACCAGTCATACTTTTTCGGAAGCCCCAGGGGAAAAAACCGGCTGGTGTCCAGGGCGTGGAGCAGCAGGCTGGTGTTGGCGAACCCCAAAGCCCGGGCCTGCGTGAGGCTCAGGGAGGAAAAAAAATAGGTGTGGTGGTAGTAAGGGAGTTCCGGCTCGATCTCTGGGAAGCGGCTTTCCGATTCGGTGTGCCAGCAAAAAACCGTGGTCATTTCCCGGAGAGCCGCCAGGGTCTCCAGCTTGAAGCGCAGCCCTCGGGTCAGGAAGACCAAATCCGGCTGGAATTCCCGGCAAAGTTCCAGGAATTTGCGGTTGCGGTATTCTTTGTGGGAAGAAGGGTGGCCCTCGAAGAAACTGACGCCCTTGGGAAGAATCCTCAGATTGTGCCCCAGATGATCCAGATGGTGAATGACATAACGGTCAAAGGGGGTGTTGACCAGGTGGGACATGAAGACCCGGGTTTGGCTGCCCTGTTTGGCAAAGGCCCGGGCCAGGCCCTCCCCCACCGGCGGCCGGGGGATATTCACCACAATGACGATGCGCTGCGGATAGGGTTTTGCCAGAGTCAAACTTCCCACCTGGAAATATTATTGCCGATTTGCCTTCAAAAACAAAAGGCTTTGCCAAGACAAATCCCCCTAAATTCCCTTTTAGGAAAGGGGGACTTATGCTTGCCGATTCATCACCCCCCCTTTTAAAGGGGGGCAGGGGGGGATTTGTTGTCTTTCAGAACCGGCCAAGTCCAAGAACCCTGGCGAAGAAGCCTGAGCCTGCCTCCAACCGCCCGGCGCCACCTCACCATTACCTCTTTGGGGGCATATCGGGGACACTATATCACATTGGGAAAAGGAGAGACATGCCTAAGAAGGTGCCGGCAGCTTAGCAGGAATCCCGCTTTTTCAACTGCCGCAATTGGATGAGTTTTTCCACTTCCTGGGGGGGGAGCTGGCGCACTCGCCCCAACTGCAGGGCCGTCAGAATGACCAGGGCCGAGTGTTCCAATTTTTCCATCTTGTTGTAAGCGTCCATGAGATCCGAGCCCACGGTGAGGGCCCCGTGACGCTCCAGAATCAGGGCGTCGTAGCGCTCAATGAGCCCCTGAATGGATTCCGGCACTTCCGAGGTGGTGGGGGTGGCATAAGCCGCGGTGGGGACCACCCCCAACGACATGACCACTTCCGGCAGGATAAAGTCCTCCAGGGAAACCCCGGCGATGGAAAAGGCTGTCACCAGGGGGGGATGGGCGTGAATTACGGCCTTGACCCCGGAGCGCCGGCGGTAGACCGCCAGGTGCATGGCCAGCTCCGAGGTGGGTTGGCCCTCGCCCCGCACCACCCGGCCCTCCCAGTCCACCGTGATGATCTGGTCCATCCTCAGGAAGCCCTTGTTGACCCCGCTGGGGGTGGTCAGCAGGTGCTCGCCGCATTTGACGCTGACATTGCCGTCCAGGGCGGCAATGAGGTCCTTTTGGTGCATCATCCGGCAAACAATCACCATTTCTTGTTTTAAGGCCTGTTCGTTTGGCATATCTTTCCTGAATAAGCAGGGCGCAGCCCGCCAGGAGCCCGGCCCTGATGAAGGTTGGTCTGCTAAAAAATCGCGGTCTCCCGCCTAATACTGCTTAGTGACAATGACATTTTCGATCTTGGCCAGGTTCTCCAGGGCCTGATCGGGTTGGGCCAGGGCCACCAGGGTGTAAAGGCTGTCCAGGATGCTGGTCTGGCACAGGCGGGAGGCCATGGCTTCCTGGCGAAAGCGGGTCTCCCGGGAGGCGGTCACCAGGACCAGGTCCGCAGTTTTGGTCAGGGGCGACAGGGAGTTATTGGTGATGCACACCACCCGGGCTCCCGCCTCCTTGGCCGTTTTGGCAGCCTCGGCCGTGTCCCGGGTGCTGCCGGAATGGGACACGGCCAGGACCACGTCGGCGGGGGTGAGCAAGGCGGCCGCCATCATCATCAGGTGGGCGTCGGTGATGGCTTGCACCGTCAGCCCCAAGCGGAAAAATTTGTTGGCCGCGTCGGTGACGATGGGGCCGGAAGTGCCCACCCCGATGAGCAGCAGCAGGCGGGCCGCCCGCAGCCACTGGGCCGCCTGAGCCATGGCCGCCATATCCAGCACCGCCAGGGTGTCCTGGAGGGCCGCCAGGTTGGCCTGAAAAACCTTGTGGACAATGGTGGCGGCGTCATCACCGGCGGCCACCTCTTCGTGCAGGCGCTGCAGCGGCGACACCAATTCCCGGGCCAGGGCGATCTTGAAGTCCTGAAAGCCCCGAAAACCCAGAAGGCGGCAGAGCCGCATGACCGTGGCTTCGCTGACCCCGGCCGCCGCGGCCACTTCGTTGACGGAGGCATAAATCGCCAGCTCGGGACGGGCGAGGGTGACGTCGGCCACTTTCTGTAGGGCGGCTTTCAGGGAAGGATAGAGGCCGCGCAGGCGGATAAGGGTGCCAGCGGGGGCAGCCGGAGTGGGTGGGAGGGCGGTATAAGGAGATGAGGCCATGCCCCTCCTGTGAACTAGAGGATTGTTAGCTCATAGCATGTTTTTAATAAAAAATTAATTCTTTTTATCTGAGCGAAACAAAAAATTTTTAATTTTTTTTCACCAACTGCCGCACCAAGGCCAGGGCCTCATCCCGGGTGGCCACCGCCCCTTCCCATTGGGCTTCTTCCACGGCCGTCAGCAGCCGCCGAAACTCCGGCCCCGGCATCAGGCCCAGGGCGCACAGGTCGTCGCCCGTCAGCAGCCGGGGCTGGCGCGCCGGGGCCAAGCGTTCCTGGTAAAAGCGCCAGGCGCGGTCGGCCAACTGCCCCAGCCGGCGGTCGGCGTCAGCCGGCTTTTGGGGCCCTTGCCCGGCCAGGCTGTCGGCCATGGCC
>JBAQHL010000378.1:0-1859 GCA_049288295.1 Desulfobaccales bacterium | reverse complement strand
CGTCTCGCCTGTGCAGACGCAGCCTTAGCCTCACGACCGCATCTCCTTCAGAATCATTTAGGCCCAACCTTAATCCCGGAACGCCCAGCATTGCCTCCCTCCTGACAACGATAAATGGGGTCCCCATCCCCCGCAAGAATATCTGGCCTCCCCTACCCTCTTTTTCCCCTTCCCCATCCCCTCTTTGCCGATTTCCTTTTGACCTCCTGCGGTTTTTATTTATATTGAAGAAGTTTAGCCAGACATGGACCTCAAGGATGGTTTTCTATGAAAATTCATGAGTATCAGGGAAAAGAGCTGCTGCAAAAATTCAACGTGCCTGTGCCACGCGGGGGATTGGCCGAAAACGCCGCCCAGGCCCGGCAGGTGGCCGAAGACCTGGAAAAGGGCCCCTTTGTGGTCAAGGCCCAGATACACGCCGGCGGCCGGGGCAAGGGGGGCGGCATCAAGTTGGCCGAGACTCCGGGGGAAGTGGAGAAAGCCGCGGCGCAGATCATCGGCATGACCCTCATCACTCCCCAGACCGGCCCCGAGGGGCGCCTGGTGCAGAAGGTGCTGGTGGAGCAGGCCCAGGACATCAAAAAGGAGTACTATCTGGGCATCGTCATAGATCGAAGCCTTTCCCGGCCGGTCATCATGATGAGTTCCGCCGGGGGCATGGAAATTGAGGAAGTGGCGGCCCGCACTCCGGAGTTGATC
This sequence comes from Desulfobaccales bacterium, assembly GCA_049288295.1. Lineage (GTDB taxonomy): Bacteria > Desulfobacterota > Desulfobaccia > Desulfobaccales > 0-14-0-80-60-11 > JBGSLA01. The sequence goes on along the minus strand of JBAQHL010000378.1, from coordinate 1,160 downwards.
ATCAAGGAGGCGGTGGATCCGGCGGTGGGGCTGCTTCCTTTTCAAACCCGCAACCTGGCCTTCGGGGTGGGGCTTCCCCCGGAGACTCTCCGGACCGCTTCCAGCTTCATCACCAATCTCTACAACATGTTCGTCAGGCTGGATTGCTCCATGGCGGAGATCAACCCCCTGGTGCTCACCGGTGCGGGGGAACTGTTGGCCCTGGACGCCAAGATCAACCTGGATGACAATGCCCTGTTCCGGCATCAGGATCTGGCCGCCATGGATGATCCCGATGAAATGGATCCCCTGGAACACGAGGCCCGGAAGCACCACCTCAACTACATCCGCCTGAGCGGCAACGTGGGCGCCATGGTGAACGGCGCCGGCCTGGCCATGGCCACCATGGACCTCATCAAGGCCGCCGGGGCCGAGCCCGCCAACTTTCTGGACGTGGGCGGGGGCGCCTCAGCCGAGATGGTGGCCAACGGTTTCCGCATCATCCTGTCCGACTCCAGGGTCAAAGGTGTGCTCATCAACATCTTTGGGGGCATCCTCCGCTGCGACCGGTTGGCCGAAGGGGTCATTCAGGCTGTTCAGGAGGTTCAGGTGAAGGTTCCCATCATCATCCGCCTGGAGGGCACCAATGTGGAGGAGGGGCGGCGGCTGCTGGATAAATCCGGCCTCACCTTCACCGTGGCCCAGGACATGCAGGATGCCGCCCGGAAGGTGGCGGCCCTGGTGCAGTAAACCGGGGGGCGCCTTTCACACCAGCGCCATCCCGATCTTCGTTCTTTACAAAATGGAACCGAGAGGAGTGTGACATGAAGAAAATACTGGTTATATTTGGCGTTTTGCTGCTGGTTGGCTTACTTGCCGCAGGAGTTCAGGCCCAACCCCAGGAAAAGGGCGCCATGTCAGGTGCCTGGCCCATGGGGCGCATGTATGACCCCAAGACCGTAACCACCCTGGAAGGGACTATTGAATCCATCGACAAAATCTCCGCCGGCAAGATGGACCTCCCCGCCAGGATTCTTGTAAAAATGAAAAGCGGCCAGGAGACCGTGACTGTTTATCTGGGGCCGGAATGGTACCTGGAAAAACAGGAAGCCAAGCTCTTCCCGGGGGATCCCATAAAAGTGCGGGGCTCCAAAATAACCTTGGAAAACCAGGCGGTCATC
>JBAQHL010000377.1:0-4062 GCA_049288295.1 Desulfobaccales bacterium | reverse complement strand
CACGGATATCAATTATCAATACCTTCAATATTCCAAGAGTAACCACCGCACCCTCTGGCACGTTCTCTGTGATGCCACATTATTGCCATTTCTTCCCTCAACGTTTGATCGCATCTTCTCTTTATTTCTTTTTCATCACCTTTCAGACCTGCAAACTTTGGACACTTTGAAAGAGATGCAGATTTGCCTCAAACCTGACGGAAAGATTGTTATCGTTGATCTGTTTCAAACGGAAAAGCGCTGGGATTTGGTGAGTCGGGCGGTGTCCCGGCTGGACCGGGGTCAATACGTGCGGCCACGACAGTCCATGCTCGGTCTGATTAATCAAGCCGGGAAGTTTCAGGTGGAAGAACGCCGCGGCGCTCCCGGCGAATGGCCATATTCCCTGTCAACCTACATTCTGACTCCTTGGCCTGCCGCTTTGCACAAGTCCATCTCTCAATTCACTGATAACATTTAAAAAGCGGGATGATGATTTCCAGGACCTCCTCATCCAGGTAAACGGGCTGGCTGACCCGAAAGATTTGCTCAGACCGTTTGCCCCGGCGCCGTTCCAGGCGCAGCTTCAAGCCCCAGTCGATCCAGTTGCCGAAAACGTCACGAACGGACCTTATAATGGTCCGCAGTTTTGTCCCCTTGGCTTCTCCGGCCTGGCGGGGGATAAAACGAATGGGAACCTCCAAGAAGCGGGCGCCCCGGGCGTGGGCTTTCAGCAAGAGCTCAGGGTTGACAAATGAGCTTTTCCCCACCAAGGTCAAGGATTGAACCAGGGCAGTGGTGTAAAAGGTGATATTTTGGAAATCATGAAATTTCACACCGTACAACAGGCGCAGCAAATAATAATTGCTCAGGGACACCACCGCCTTACCGAAGGTGTCGGACCGGGACTTGATGCGGTAAATGGAGCGAATCACCGGAATGTGGCTTAATAACCTCTCTGGGGCAGGGCGGATGCCCTGGACCACATCAAAGTTCTTCAACAATTCAAGGAAAATTCGTAAGTAAGTCAGGTCGTAGGACCAGTCCACAGTTTGCCAAAACAGGATTTCCTTCCGGGCTTCGGCGATGGCCCGGCGGCAGGCGAAGCCAACATTCAAATTGGTTTCATGGGTAATTACTCGCAGCCGGGGCTCCCGGCGGGCGTAGTCGGCCAGGATCTCCCCGGTGCGGTCCGTGCTGCCGTCGTCCACAAAAACCAGTTCCCAGTCCGTGACGGTTTTATCCAGGAGGGCAAAGGCCCGGCCCAGGAAGCTCTCAACCAGCTCCTCCTCGTTATAGCCCCAGGCCAGCATGGACACCGGGCGGTCAAATTTATCCATCAATCTCATGAGCGCTTTCCTCTAACCGCACAATCAGGGCCTATGGAGGTGTTTGGGCGAAAACCGGCGGCGGCCCCAGGCCGGGCAGATACACCGGGCTTTGAGGCCCGCAATTGAACAGCAAATCCACAATGGACAAATGGGAGATGAACTCCCCGTCAAGTTGGGGATAGGACTGGCACTCATAATCCTGAAAGACCACTTGCAACCCCGCCTCCGCGAATTTTGGCATGTCGAGATAATTCCTGCCGGAACTCCCCTCATAAAAGATATCGGCCCCCACCGCCCGGCAGATTTCCACCAGGCGCTGGGTGGGGTCCTCGCCTGCACAGGCCAGGCTGCTGGAGAGCACAATTTTCGCAGTCAACCCCAGCCAGCCGGCGATTAAGCGGATCAAGGCCACATCCAGGTCCAGAAGTCTTTCCCAGGCGCGCCCCAGGGTTTCTTCCAATGGAGGGTAATAGTCAGCAAAAAAAGGGGCTTTGCCGTAGAGCTGGCGCAGGGTGAGGCAGTGCTTTGTGGCCCATCGGGGCTGGGCCGGGTCGATGAGCACCTCATTGATGTTAGGCTTGTTAAGGCCCCTGAGGCGCACGGGCACGGTGAGCCACTGGGGGCCGTCGGGACCCTTGACCCGGTTGCGGTTGCGCCAGCCGTGCTTGTCGTACTGCACGTCGTCATAGAGGACAAAGATGTGGGAGCGCAGCATCTGCTCAAAAAAGCCCAACCATGGCAGATAGCCGGGCTGCAGGATGCCGGCGATTTTCATGGGGGCTAGGTTTCCGGCTCGCTTAAGGTCTTGGTGCGGCGGGTCTCTTCAGCGTTTTTGACGATTTTCCAGTAGTTGTGTTTCCAGGAGCGGTATTTCCAATCCGGGCAGGTGCGGCACAGGGGAATGTCATTCCCCCGGCGCTCCAGATGCTTCTGGCGGAAATATTCAAACCCCCGGCCCTTCCAGATTTCGGCAATGGTTTTGTCATGCACGTTGCCAAAATCAGTCACCGCCCGGATATCGAAGCCGCACACCACGACCTTGCCCCGGGCGTCGATATTAAGGCGTTCAAAAAGAAAAGGGCAGGGGATATGCTCTTCAGGAGGGAGATAGGGGGTGGGATCCGCGGAATGATCCTCGTTGATGCTCCAGGTCAGGTACTTGCGTTTCTGGAAAACGTCCACCAGGGGCTCCCAGAAGGCCGCAATCTTTTCCAGGTCCACTCCCTGCTGGTTAATGCCGCTGCCGATGATCTTGGTGGGGCCGCCCAGGCGGTTGCGTTCTTTGATAAAGGCCGCCACGGTGTCCAGGAGCTTTGGCCAATGCAGGCCGGGGCGCACGAGATTGTAAGTCTCAGGGTCGCCCGCGTCCACGGAAAACTCCACCATGTCGATGCCGCAGGCCAGCAGCCGCTTGATGGATTCGTCGGTAAAGCAGGAGCCGTTGGTGATCAGGCCGATGCGCGCCCCTTTGGCCTTGGCATATTCAATGAGCTCCACGGCCTTGGGATGGAGCATGGGCTCCCCGCCCCCCGACAGCCTGATCCAGGCCCGGTGCGGTCCGCACTGATCAGCGATGATCTTAAAGGTCTCCTCCCACATGAAGGGGCGGTCGCGGTAATCCTGGCGGATGGTGGAGTTGGTGTAGGGGCAGTTGGGGCACCTGGCGTTGCAGACATAAACCAGGCCCAGAACGCACATCATGGGAAAATCGACGGCCTCCGGGCGGATATCATAGTGAGTTTCGGTGTGTTGAATTTCAGCCATAAGCTTTCACGGATATCGTAACTTTATAATTACCTTACGCCTTTTGGTACCAAAAAGGCCTGGAGCCGAAGGAATCCTCTTCAGGTCCGATGTAGGTGGCGCCCACTACCTGCCAGTCCGGGCAGCCCTGGCAGATTTCCGGGATTTTGTCCCATTCATGCCGCCGGTGATGGTCTCTCACCTGGGTTTTGTGGTTCCCTTGCCAGAGTTCCTTGATGGAACGCTCCCCGACATTGCCGGCCGCGTACCGGCCTTCATAATCCACGGCGCAGGTAACCAGGTTGCCGTTTTGATGAATGGCCGCGGCATTGTTGCCCCAGGGGCAGGCGATGCGAAACTCCGGGTCATTTTTCAGCCCCGGCACCACAATACTCCCCGTGGAGGTCCAACTTACCATGTGCCGGGTCTTGACTTCGGCACCGCGGGCCCGCCAATATTTGGTGAAATCCTGAACCTCGGCCTGATTTTCCTTCATGATGGAGTATTGGCACTGGATGATGGGGTACTCCTGGCCCCGCTTTTCTTTGCGGCGCAGCAGCTCCTCCACCGCGGCAAAGATTTTGTTGCGGCTGCCGCCTCGGCGGATTTTGTTGAAGGTTTCGGGTTTGAAGCCGTCCAGGCTGAGGATGAAGCGCTTGAGCGGGGAATCGAGCACCTGGTCGATCATGCGCTCCAGCAATATGCCATTGCTGTTCAAAACAATATTGTGGCACCCGACTTTGGCGGCATAATCCAGCCACTGCCAGATCTTGTCGCCCAACAGCAGGGCCTCTCCGTAAAAAGTGGGCCAGATTTCGCACTCCGGCTTCTCCTGGGCTATTTCCTGGACGATGCGCTTGAACAGGTCTTCGGTCATGTCGGCCCGCTCCCGCTTCATTTCCTTGTGGGAGCAGTGCAGGCAGATCATATTGCAGCGCGAAGTTGATTCGATTACCAGTTGAGGGGGGAAAGGATGATCTTTCAGGTCAGCCTCAATGCGGGTAAGTAA
>JBAQHL010000376.1:0-3885 GCA_049288295.1 Desulfobaccales bacterium | reverse complement strand
GAACTGCGGGCCTATGATCCCACCCAACCCCGCACCTGGTATCGCCTGCCGGTCATGCGCCGCGCTGATTGGGTCCTTTTCTGCCTGGCGGTGATTCTAAGCCTCAGCGCCGCGCCCATAGCCTGGTCCCAGGATGCGGACCTCGGCAAGTTTAAGAACCTGGAGGGCAAGATCGACATCGCCGGCGGCACCGCCCACATCCCTCTCCTTATAATGCACAAGTTCACTATCATGTCTGGTTTTTTTCTCCATGTCTCATACTAAAAGCCTTGACATCCGCTTAATTTGGATATAAGGAAATCGTGAACAATGGGAGAATGAATCTCCCTATCTGAGTTTCCGGGAAAATTTAACAGAAGGATAAGACCATGAAGGTCTGGCGGCCAGGAGCCGTCTGATATTCATGGTTTTTTTTTGCGTTGTCGGGGCCAGCCGCCGGGCGCCCTGACAAAAAAGGGGGAAGAGCAGCATCCCGGCCAGGATCTTCTGCTCTTCCCCCGGACCGAACTTCAGGTGTGAAGAAGCGGCCCTGCCAGTTCATACCACAAACCAGGGCTGCGGTGCAAATTACCAAAAGGGGGATAAAGGTATGAAGCGGACGCTCTGGTTAGTAACAGCATTTTTTTGGCTGGGCAGCGGGGGCCAGGTATTTGGGGTCCAGGAGACGCCTCCTGCTCCGAAAGAGAAAGTGGAAGTGATGGAAGAAATGACGGTGACCGCCACGAAGACGCCGCGATTTTTGACTGAAGTTCCGGCCAGCGTCACCGTGATCACGAAAAAACAAATAGAGGAAAACCCGGCCCGAAACCTGGACGAGATCCTGCGGGAACAGGCGGGCATTGACTTGACCCGCCGGAACGGCATGGCCATCGGCATTCCGGAACGGCTGGATGTGCGCGGCGTGCCGGGGCCCAACCGCACCCTGGTGCTGGTAGACGGCTATACCTTGAACGGCTCCGGCACCGGTTTTGTCTCCTTTCAGTCCATTCCCCTCGACAGTATCGAGCGGGTGGAGATTGTGCGGGGGCCTTTCTCGGCGCTCTACGGGGCCAATGCCCTGGGAGGGGTTATCAACATTATCACCAAACGGGGCAAGGGCAAGCCGGACATCGCCGTTCTGGGAGGCGGCGGCACCTACAGCTGGTATCAAGGCGGAGTGACCAGCGGGGGTGGCGGCAAAGCCGGGAACTATTATGTCTATGGCGACACCCGGCGCACCCATAATTACTACTTCAGCGGCTATGAATTAGAGGAGCGCTTTAACCGCGCCACCAACCAGTCCACCATCGACGGGATTCCCTCCGTCAACCGCCATTACAACGATACGCGCTATATCGGCAATTTCACCCTGAACCCCAACGACACCGTCAGCATCACCTGGAACACCCGGTATTTTTACAGCAATTCCGGCTTGGGCTTGACCTCCAACCTGAACCCCGACCTGGATGAAACCAACCAGGGGGAGACGTTCTTTTCCGGCGTGACCATCAAGTCAACTCCCAGTGACAGATTGAGTTTCATGGTGCGGGGATATTTCCGCCAGTTTGACGACCGGCTGATGAGTGAAACCTCTTATCTCCAAACAATCAACATCCCGGGTTTCACCATTCGCCGGGGACCTTTTCTGCCGCCCATCGTGGTGCCGTCCCGAAGTTTCAACGTGCCGGCTTACGCCTTGGGCCTGTTGAAGCAGAGCTATACCGACTACCAGGTGGAGGGGCAAGCCTCGGTTATCGTGGGAAAAAATCAGACCATCACCGGCGGGGTGGATTTTCTGGGGGCCAACGCCCAGTTTAACCCCATAGTCAACGCCGACACCTTTGCCGCCATACCCGGCTCCGGCGGGGATGATCAAGGCATCACCACGTTTGGCGCTTACATTCAAGACGAGATTCAACTGGGTAAATGGCGAATCGTTCCCGGGGTAAGGTTAGACAAGCACAACTTGTTTGATGCCGTGGTCTCGCCCAAGCTGGGGATCCTGTACCAGCTTACTCCAAGCACTGTGCTGCGGACCTCCGGCGGTCGGGCTTACCGAGCGCCTTCCCTGACGGAACTGTACCGCCCGGAATGGAACCTCAACCCTTTCATCCGTCTCCGTCCCAACCGGGGCCTCAGTCCTGAGTATATCTGGGCGGTGGATGCCGGGATCGAACATCGTTTCGGTCCCAAGCTCAAAGCTTCCCTGGACGGCTTTTACAACTACATGGAAAATTTCATCATCACGTCGGCGGTAGCCGGGTCGCCAGGCATTGTGCAGTATGAAAACCTGACCAGTTCCTGGTCGGCGGGATTTGAAACTGCGGTGGAATGGCGCCCCCTGGATTGGCTCACGGTGTTCGGCAACTACACCTTCCTGCAGTCCCGGGACAAAATCAACCAAGTGCCCATCACCAATTTGCCGGATAACAAGTTCAACGTGGGGGTGGGTTTTAACAAAAAATGGCGAGACTGGCGCTTCTATGGTTCCGTGATTGAGACCTTCGCGGGCGAGCAAAACGTCCAACCCCTGGGGTCCACCGATTTCACCACCATGAAGGCCTATGCCATCACCAGTCTGGCCGCCTATGCCTCTTTTAAAGAGATAGCCACGGTGGGGGTTACTGTGCAGAATCTCTTTGACAAGAAATACATGGAAGCTTACGGCTACCTGGGACCGGGGAGACTGGTCACCGGGTATGCCATGTTGCGCTACAAATTTTAGCAAGTTCAACGTTCGCAGGGCGGGCGGAGACGCCCGCCTCACCAGATTTTCATGCAAAGAAAAGTGATGACCATGATACGGGGCATTTTCAAAAGAGGCCGCTGGTGAGCGACGCCCGGCCCCTTTTTACCTTCCTCATCAATGCTGCCCAATCCGAATCTCTTCACCTGGCGGTGGAGAGGTTCTGGCAGGAATACGGCCGCATCTTTGAGGTGCAGATCTTCGCGGTCAATGACCTCGAAGAGGAAACCGTCCCCATCCCGGTGGTCCGCCGGGCCCTCACCGAGGCCGCCGTGGTCTTTCTGGATGTCAGGGGAGGCGGCCGGGCCGTGGGCCTCGCTGCGGCTACCCTGGCTGCTACGGACCAGCCGGTGTTGGTGCTGGTGGGCGGCTCCCCGGAACTCATGCGCCTGGTGCGCCTGGGGTCTTTTTCCTTTGGCCAGATGATGCGCAGCACCCCGGTGGCCAAACCCACCAGCGGCCAGTCCTTCAGCCTCCGCCGGGTGCAGCAGATCATGCGCCTTATTGAAAAAGGGGGGAGCATTCTGCCCATCGGCCGCCTGCGCCACGCCCGCAACTGGGCCAGGTCGGTGCGCTACTGGACCCACGGCGGCCCGGAGAACCTGAAAAACCTGCTGGTCTTTATCGGGCGGGAATACGCCGGTTTGAAACTGCCCAAACCGCCCCTGCCCCAGGAATACCCCGAGTTCGGCCTCTACGACCTGTTCGCCGGCAAGCACTATCAAAAGCTGGACGACTATCTCAAGGCCACGGGCTTTGACCCCAAAAAAACCACCATAGGTCTGCTTTTTTACGGGGGCATGCACTTCGACCAGAGTCTAGTGCCGGCCAAGGCCCTGGCCGAGATCCTCAAAGAGCATCATGGCTTCCAGGTCATCCCGGTCTATGCCACTTCCAGTTACAACCTGGAGGCCATCAGGACGTTTTTTCAAGCCGCCGGGCGCCCCCTGATCGACGCGCTGGTGTATTTTCAGTGGTTTCAACTCACCACCTTTTCCGACGAAGACCCCCTCGAAACAGTCCGGACCCTGAAAGACCTGAATGTCCCGGTCTTTGACGCCGCGCCCCTGTATGGCCGCACCATTGCCAAGTGGCTGGAAACGGACCAGGGCTTCTCCCCGGTGGAAACCTTGACTGCCGTCATCCTCCCGGAACTGGAC
>JBAQHL010000375.1:0-3720 GCA_049288295.1 Desulfobaccales bacterium | reverse complement strand
GCCAGGGGGTGCTCCTCCCCGAGATGGTGCAGGCCGCCCGGGACCTGGCCTTGAAGTTCGGGATCAGGAAGTTTTTCTGCGACCCCAGCGAGCCCCGGTTCGTCGAACGCCTGAAGAAAGAGCGGCTCTGGGCCGTGGCCGTCAAGGACGAGGAACTGGCCGGGATCAACCTCATATCGGAGCGCTTGCAGAAATCCAGGGAGGGGCAGGCAGGGGGCCTGTCCCTTTCCCGGGAGTGCCAGAACCTGATCTTTGAGTTCCAACGCTAACACGCCCCGGAGCGGGACCCCAACAAGCCTTATCGCGACAAGCCGGTGGCGGTGCACCACTACGCCCTGGACGCCCTCAGGTTTCTGGTATTGGGGCTGTCCTATGAGGCCACGCCGAACGTGAGGTGGCTGTGATCTTCACCAGCAACTTTAAAAATGCCGGGCACCTGCCCCAGGCGGTGGCCATCTCCCGGGGCCTGCCCCGAGGCTGGCGGGGGCGGGCTTACCGACCCCTGGCCCCCACCTGGGGCCTGGTGAAAATCACCCACCAGGTGCAGTTTATCCGCCTCTACCGGGCTCAGGTGCTGGACAAGCTGGATGCCCGGCAGGTGCTCCGGGATCTGGGGAGCGACGATTTCATTATGCTGTGCTGGGAGTACCCTGAGGTGTTCTGCCATCGCCGGGTGGTGGCCGCCTGGTTGAAAAAGGATATGGGCCGGGAGGTGCCTGAGCTGGACCCCAAGCTTCGGAGGCACCAGGAGTGGCTGAAGGCAATGGCAGGAATGCAGAGGTGAGAAAGAAAAATCAGAGGCCGAGCACCTGTTTCAAGGCTACGTCAACCTCCGGCATACAGGTGCAGCGGCCGATCACTTTGTCGATTTCCCTGGGAAGGACGGTGGCCAGATGATCGGCCACGATGACGGAATCCGAAAGAATCCCCATGGCCTGGCCGTCAGGACTGTCTTTTTTGACCAGCACCCGGGTAGCTCCGGTGCGTTCCAGATTGGAGGTTATTTGAACCACCACCCTCTGGCTCAACCCGGTGTCGACGGTCTCATCTTGAACCACCAGGGCCGGCCGCTTTTTATATCTGATCAGGTCCGAGTAGGGGAATTTGACGAGGATCACGTCCCCCCGCTTAAAGGTGGTCATATGCTTCCATGCCCGGGGCTTCCCAGTCTTCTTCCAAGGCGGCCAGGCGGGCCCGCGTTTCCTTTGCCTCTTCGGCGCTCCAGCCAAGATTGGAGACCAGCAGGGGACCAGCGGTGGTCTGGGCCTTCCGGCTTGGCTTTCCTTTTGGCGAGATGGTCTCTGGGGAGATGTCGGTGTTATCCATGGGAAGCTCCCTCCTGTGATGTCAATTATAAGGCATTTTAAGACCTTGTCAAAGTGAGGGATTGATGGCCTTCGTCAGCTCCATCAACGCTGAGACCCGGAAATGGCTGGGGAACAACGGCCCCGCCTTCGATGGCCGGCAGATTTTTGTGGGGTGCAGCGGCTGCTTCACGGTGGAACAGATTCTCACCCGCTACGCTCCCAAGGCCAAACTCTGGGGCAATGACGTTTCGCTTTACTCCGGGGTCCTGGGGGCCTATCTGGCCGGGCAGCCCTTCAATCTTGCGGTCCGGGAGGAGAAGTTCGCCTGGCTGGAGCCTTACCTGGCCGACGAGGAGGCCAAGGCCGCCACGGTGATGGTGCTCTTCGAGGCCCTGAAATACGAGAAGGCGGACAACCTCTTTAAGCAACGACACTGGGCCCACTACCTGGACAACTTCCAGGGCTTTCACCAGGCCACCGTGGCCAAGCTCCGGGAGCGCAAACAAGAGGTCCGGCTGGAGGCCTACACTTTCAAGGACATCTTCGACCTGCTGGACGAGGTGCCCCAGGATGCGGTGGCGGTGGCCTTCCTGCCCACCTATGCCGGGGGCTACGAGCGCATGTTTAAACGCCTGGAAGAAATTCTCGACTGGGACCGGCCCGGCAAAGGTTGCGGCCGTCTCCTTGAGCAGTTGGTCCAGGTCCTCCAATTATTATTTCATAAGGACGAAATATTCGAAACAACATCAAAACCTGGACCTTTATCCGTAATAAATATTTTTTCACTCAGCCCATAACCCCTTTCTCATCTCCCTTGTGGGGGCACCGCAGCAGACCAGCTCTCCTGCACCTTCATGCAGCACTTCCACGATGTTCCCGCACATTTCACATTTGTACACCTGCAATCTCTCGGTCATGTTCTATCTCCTTGGTTCGTGTTATTCGCATCCCTGATGATGTATCGGAACCTTTTGCTGAGGTCCGACCCGCCGGGCTACTTCAGGGTGTTGAACTTGCCGTGCCAGGAGCACGTGTTGCAGTAGGTTTCGGTCTCAGCGCCGATTGCGGGCGGCTGGGAAGCTTCTGCCTCTCCGGGCTTGAATTGAATGGCGCCGCCCTGAAGGTCAAATTCGTAAATTTCATATTGGTCTTCCGGGTCCTTGACGTAAAAACTCTGGGACCCGCAATAAGGGCACTTCCTGTCGGACATGTTCCTCCTCCCGGCCTTTGACTGGCGCCGCGAGCCAGGGGCTCTGCGGGACAAAAATTATTTGGCCTTGGCTTTTTGTTCTTCGACCACCGACCCAGGCCCCGCCAGCGGTCGGAACATCTTTTTGGATGAACCGCACAACGGACACTTCCAGTCCTCGGGGAGGTCCTCAAAACGGGTCCCGGGGGGGATTTTACCCTTTTTATCCCCCCGGTCGGGGTCATAGATATAACCGCAATTGGTAAATTGGCACTGCCACATCTCTTCCGGTTTTGACATCACAGCCTCCTGTTTACCCCCGTTTTGTGGCACGAGGGTCAATAATTTAGTTTTTACGGAAAAATCCGCGCCATCTTATGAACCGAACAACCCATTCCCGTCACCGGAAAAAATAGTATTTTCCGGAAACGCTCAGTCACTCTCGAATTGGTCCTTGGAAGCCCCGCATATCGGGCATTTCCAGGAATCAGGCAGGTTTTCAAAAGCAGTTCCGGCGGCAATGCCGTTATCGGGGTCTCCTTTTGTGGGGTCATACACATAGCCACAGATGGTACAGGTATAGTTTTTCATTTTTAAGCTCCTTTGATTGATTCTTGCCAGCTTTGGTAGATGTATTTTAAAGTTACTTATTTATAACTTTGCTGCTTAAAAGCCTTAGAAATTTTACACCTTATTAAACATAGGCGCATTGGGAGGGGATTTTCCCTTCAGATGTTCATGATAATACTGATATGTCAACGGACGCCCTTCCTTAAGAACCTGTGAGGGGAGGGCTTCTTCCAGTACAGATACCGAAAAAATTCCGCTTTTGGAGATGAGTTCATATAAAATTTTTCTTGTTGACAATAATGGCCACCCGACCCGGTTCGGAGGTCACCTGGATTGCTGTGTTGATTATTTGCCCATTCCGTCTGTCGGCATCACGAGAAGTGACTCACTATGTAGAAACCATAGCTCAAATTCCGAAAGACCCTTGGGTCCAATTTGCGGTCAAGGGGCTAAAATCTCCCTTACTATTTTCTAATAGATATTACTTTATAGTAACAATTATTTTAAAGTCAAGGGGGTTGGATGCCCCTGGTGTACATTTCTCAAAGTTTTACAAACCGGTGGACGGAAGGCTGACGAAAGAATTTCAAGATCACTTGCCACTGTACGTAATAAAAAGATGATTGACGGGAGATAGATTTCAAGGTCATCATC
>JBAQHL010000374.1:0-16231 GCA_049288295.1 Desulfobaccales bacterium | reverse complement strand
TGCCGGCACAGGCGCAGGCGCCGGCCCTGCATCGTCATATAAACTTTAAGACCGGGAATCCATACCCACCAAGGAATGACTATGACCGTAAAAGTTCCCGCAATCTACCAGGAAAATCTGCCCACCGGCCTCAGGGTATTGGGCGTGGAATATCAGCGGGTGCCCTGGGTGAGCCTCACCTGCATGATCAAACGGGGGGCTGAGACCGACCCTCCCGGCAAAGGCGGCAGCGCCGACTGGACCGCCGATTTCCTCACCCTGGGCACGGCCCGGCGCTCCCAGCGGCAACTGGCCGAGGATGCGGAGTCCCTGGGGGCCCAGCTCCAGGCCCGGGCCGATTATGACGCCACCTATATCTCCCTGGATGGCCTGGCCGAGGACTTTCCCGTCCTCATGCAGACCCTGGCGGAGGTGGTGCAAACCCCCGGCTTTCCGGAAGCTGAATTTCCCATGCTCAAAGAGCGCCGCCGGGCCGAGTTGGCCCAGACCCTGGATGATCCCCGGGAATTGGCCACCCGGCGTTTTCGCCGCCTGTTCTGGGGGGACGCCCCCTATGGGCAGGCTGTCAGGGGAGAGCCCGAGAGCCTGGAGGCCCTCACCCTGGCGGACCTTACCCGCCACTACCACCAGGAATTCTCGGCCCCGGTCGCCAGTCTGGTGGTGGTGGGCATGGTCCCCCAGAGCCGGGTGGCAGAGGAGGTCCGCCGCCACTGGCAGGGCTGGCAGGGGGGCGGCCCCGCCAGCCAGGCCCATACCGCGCCTCCCGGGCACACCGCCGCTCCCGGCCTGTATCTCTTGGACCGGCCGGAGTTGACCCAAAGTGAAATCCGTATGGGTCACCTGGGTCTTCCCCGGCACCACCCCGATTTTTTCCCGCTGCGCCTGGTGAATTACATCCTGGGGGAAGGGGGCTTCTCTTCCCGCCTCATGACCCGCATCCGCTCGGACCTGGGGTTCACCTACGGCATCCGCAGCCGTTTTCATTTCCGGCGGGCGCCGGGCCCCTTTAACATTGCCACCTTCACCCCGGCCGATAACACCGCCCAGGTGGTGCAGGAGATTGTGGAGGTGGTGCGGGATGTCCGGCAAAACGGCGTCACGGCCCAGGAGCTGTCTGAAGCCCAGAGTTACTACGTGGGACATTTTCCCCAGAGCCTGGAAACGGCCCGGCCCATCGCCCAGCAGGTCCTTAACCTGGAGCTTCACGACCTGGGGTTGGATTACCTGTCGCGGTATTGTGAAAAAATTAAGGACGTCACCCTGGAAGCCGCTCACCAGGCGGCTCGCGCCCACCTGCACCCTGAAGCCCTGGTCACCCTGGTGGTGGGACCGGCAGCCAAATGTCAAAGTGCTTTGGAACAGTTGGGAGGAGTGTCCTTTCTCGAAGGAAGGTAGGATTATTTTTTTTATTGACAAACTTCTTGCGATGGTATGAGATTACACAGATATTTGTGAAAAAAAGGATAAGCCCGTAGGGGACCATCTAAGTCAGGAGGAGAATTACATGCACAAAACCCCATTGTTGGATCAACTGGAATCCGGTCCATTCCCCAGCTTCGTAAAGGATCTGAAGCGAATGGCCGCCAAAAAACCCCAGGTTGATGACCTGCTGGGACAGTTGGAAAGATCGTACAAAGAGAAAATCACCCATTGGAAACACGGCGGCATCGTGGGCGTTCTGGGTTACGGCTCCGGCATCATCGGCCGTTATTCCGACCTCCCAAATGATTTCCCCGGACTGGAACATTTCCACACCATGCGGATCAATCAGCCCTCCGGATGGTATTACACCTCCGCAGCTCTCCGGGAGCTGTGCGACATTTGGGATGAACATGGCAGCGGCGTTTTGAACATGCACGGCGCCACCGGCGATCTCATCTTCCTGGGCACCCGCACCGAGGAACTGGAACCCTGCTTTGCGAAATTGACCGCCAAGGGTTGGGATATCGGCGGCTCCGGTTCCGCCATGCGCAGCCCCTCCTGCTGTCTGGGTCCGTCCCGCTGCGAATGGTCCTGTTACGACACTATGGAAGCCTGTTATCAGTTGACCCAGGAGTTCCAGTTCGACTTGCACCGGCCCTCCTATCCGTACAAATACAAACTGAAGTTTTCCGGCTGCCCCAACGATTGCGTGGCCTCGGTAGCCCGTTCCGACATGTCCATGATCGGCGTCTGGAAAGACGACATCCGCATCGACCAGTCAGCAGTGGCGGCTTATGCCGGCGGCGAATTAAAGCCCAAGAACGGCGGCGCTCATGTGGATAAGCTGGACATCAAGGCTGACATCACCGACCTGTGCCCCACCTATTGCATGAGCTGGGATGGTAAAACCCTTAAGATCGACAACAAGAACTGCAACCACTGCATGCACTGCATCAACCTAATGCCGAGTGCCTTATGGCCGGGCACCGATCTGGGTTGCACCATTCTGCTGGGCTCCCACGCCCCCATTCTGGAAGGCGCCCAGATGAGCTGGGTCATTGTGCCCTTCATGAGAATGGAAGCGCCCTTTGATGAATTGAAAGAACTGACCGCCAACATTACCGAGTGGTGGTCTGAGCACGGCAAAAACCGGGAGCGCATCGGCGAGCTCATCATGCGCATGGGCATGCGGGCCTTCCTGGAAGCCGTGGATCTGCCGCCGGTGCCTCAGACCGTCCGGGTGCCTCGGGCCAACCCCTTCTTCTTCTGGCAGCAGGCCGACTTCGACGCCGAAGACGCTGGAAAGAAATACTACACCACCAAGTAAAAAGACTTGCGAGATCAAGCACACGACCTGTTTAATTGAGGAGGAATTACGAACATGTCTGAACGGATTACTGATATTGGCCCGCCGCACTACAGCAAATTTCTGCCCCCGGTCATTAAAGAAAATTATGGCAAGTGGAAGACTCACGATTATCCGGAACCCGGAATTTTGAGACACGTGTCTGAGTCCGGCGCCGAGATCTGGTCCATCCGCATAGCCTCCCCCCGGCTCATCACCACCCTCTTTGCCCGGGACATTTGCGACCTCGCCGACAAATTCTGCGGCGGCCACTTCCGCTTCACCAGCCGCCACAACTGTGAGTTCCTGGTGTCCGATAAATCCAAGTTGGAGCCCTTGAAGGCCGAGTTGGTGAAAATGGGCCTCCCCAAAGGCGGCACCGGCCACTCCATCACCAACATCGTCCACACCCAGGGCTGGATTCACTGCCACACCCCGGCCATTGACGCCTCGGGTGTTGTCAAGGCGGTCATGGATGATGTCTTCGAATACTTCGGCAGCCACAAACTGCCGGCCCAGGTCCGCATCTCCCTGGCCTGCTGCCTGAACATGTGCGGCGCGGTGCACTGCTCCGACATCGCCATCTGCGGCGTCCACCGCACCCCGCCCAAGGTTATGCACGATAACCTGAAAAACCTCTGTGAAATTCCCACCACCATCGCTTCTTGTCCCACCGGCGCCATCCGGCCTCATCCGGACAAGAACCTGAAAAGCGTTGTAGTGAATGAACCGAAATGCATGTATTGCGGCAACTGCTACACCATGTGCCCGGCCCTGCCCTGTTTCGACTCGGAAAAGGGCGGCGTCGCCCTCCTGGTGGGCGGCAAGGTCTCCAATGCCAAGAGCCCGCCCATGTTCTCCCGTTTGGCGGTGCCCTACATCCCCAACACTCCGCCCCGCTGGCCCGAAACCGTGGCCACCATCCGCAAGATGCTCATTAAATACGCCGAAGGCGCCAACAAGTGGGAACGGGTGGGCGAATGGGTCGAGCGCATCGGCTGGGAAAAGTTCTTTGAGATTTGCGACATCCCCTTCACCTATCAGCATATTGACGACTATAAGTTCCAGGCGTATGATACTTATCGGACGTCCATGCATTTCAAATTCTAAGCAGGTGGCTTAAAAATGGCATTATCAAAGGCAGATCTTGTAGAGTTCATCTACAAAATGGTGGAAACGGCCCAGGGCAAAAAACAGCTGAAGGCCATGGACCTGCAGAAGGCCGTCCTCAAAGAGCATCCTGATCAGGATAAGAATGAGATCAAGTTTGCCATCAAAGAGCTCATTGACGGCGGCCGTTGCGTGTACACGTACTTCGGCGGGAGTTTCGTCGAAATTCCCCACGTGGAAGGCGCCGCCAAACACTAATGTCCCGGGCCTGTCCTCGATTGCTGCTTACAGCTCTTCGGGGCGGGGCCGGTAAGACCACCCTGACATTGGGGCTCCTGGCTGCCTGGCAAGCCCAGGGGCGTAAGGTCGTGCCCTTTAAAAAAGGGCCGGACTACATCGACCCCGCCTGGCATGCTCTGGCCGTCGGCAGTCCCAGCCACAACCTGGACCCCTTTCTCATGGAGGGGGACCAGATTGTCGCACTAGTTGCACGTCATGCCCAGGCTGCGGATGCCCTCCTGATCGAGGGCAACCGCGGCCTTTTTGATGGCCTCGATGCTCAGGGCACCTACAGCACCGCAGAACTGGCCAAGCTTCTCGCCATGCCGGTGGTGCTGGTGGTGGACTGCACCATGACTACCCGCACGGCTGCGGCTTTGGTCATGGGCTGTCAGCACTTTGACCCCCAGGTAAACCTGGCCGGCGTGATCCTCAACCAGGTGGCCCGTCCCCGCCACGAAAGCATCTTAAGGAGCACCATCGAACACTACTGCCAGGTTCCGGTGCTGGGGGCCGTGCCGCGCCTTAAGTGCGCGGTTTTTCCAGAACGCCACATGGGCCTGGTGCCCCCGCCGGAACACCGGGCCGCCGTGCATGCGGTGCAGGCCGCCCAGGATCTGGCCGAGCGCTACCTCGACCTCCCCGCCCTCTGGGAGGTGGCCACCAGGGTCCCGCCCCTGCCCTCCGCCAGCCGGCCTCTCTATCCGGACGCCGAATCACACCAGCCTCAGGTGCGCATCGGGGTGGTCCGGGATGCAGCTTTCCAGTTTTATTACCCGGAAAATCTGGAAGCCCTGGAGCAGGCCGGGGCCCGCTTGATATTTTTGAGCGCCCTCACCGACCCGGAACTGCCGCCGAACCTGGACGGCCTTTACCTGGGCGGGGGCTTCCCGGAAACCAACGCGGCCGCCCTATCCCGCAACCAGACCTTCCGGGCCTCAGTGCTTAAGGCCGCGGACAACTTTCTGCCCATCTACGCCGAGTGCGGCGGCCTCATGTACCTGGGACAGTCCATCCAGACCCTCCAGGGGGAATCCTACCCCATGGCGGGCCTGCTGCCTTACGAATTCGTCATGGGGAAAAGCCCCCAGGGTCACGGTTATACGGTTCTGGAGGTGGTGGGAGAAAATCCCTATTTCCCTAAAGGCTCTCGCCTGAAAGGGCACGAATTTCACTATTCCCGGGTTCACCCCGAACCAAGGCCCGAGGCCAACCTGGTTTTCCACATGAGCCGCGGCGCCGGCATTGGGGGACATCGGGATGGCTTTGTCTACAAAAATGTCCTGGCCACCTACACCCATCTCCACGCCCTGGGGGCACCGGGCTGGGCCCCGGCCCTGGTGCGTCAGGCCAGGGAACACCAGCGCCGCCGCCTGACCGCCGGGACTCCGGCGCCCCTCTCACCCCGCCTGTCCGGCACCCCTCTGGGCAAGCCCCGCAGGAAGATGACGGGCTGATTTTTTCTTGACAAGGTGGATGGGTTTTAATATACGAGAAGTTGTGGTTGCCCCTTGTGAAAAATAGCATAATGCCTGTTGTGGCACAGGTTCCCATGCTCTCCTGGAGGGGTCCAGGGATTTTTTCCGGGGAGATTTTTTCTGGCACTATAAGCCTACTGAATTCTCAAAGGAGGTAAAAGTCTATGTCTTGGCGTGTTGAAGTGGATGAAGACAAATGCACGGGCGACGAGGAGTGCGTTAACGTTTGTCCGACGGGTGTCTTTGAAATGAAGGGTGACAAGGCTGCCGTAGTGGCCGAGGACGAGTGTTTAGGATGTGAAAGCTGTCTCGAGGTTTGCCCTTCCGGGGCCATCACCATAACCGAAACCTAAGCTCATCTTTTTAGGTCAAAAACAAACCCGGCCTGCCACAGGCCGGGTTTCTTTTTCGCAAGCATGTCAAAAGGCGGGCGGCCGCCAGCCCCATTAATGCCCTCCCGTTTCCTCCCGGCAGGACTGGCATTGCTTAACAGGAGTCAACTCTTCGCGGGTGGCGTCCCGCACCTCCACCACCTTGACTTCATAGTAGAGGTCATGGTCCACCAATGGGTGGTTCAGGTCCAGAATGACGCTTTCTTCCCCCACCTCCTTGATGGTCAGCGGATACTCCGGAGGGAACGGTAAAATGCTGGGCAGGACTTTTTGACCTGCCTGCAACTCGATATCAGGCGGAAAGCGTTTTCTGCTCCATTCCTGCACGTTATCCGGGTTATAGGTCCCAAAGGCCTCCTGGGATGGCACCATAAATTCCACCGGGCTCTGTTCCGCGGACAAGCCCCAGAGCCGCCGCTCCAGACTGGGCAGCACCTCGCCGCAACCCGCGATAAAAACCAGGCGGTCCGGTTTCTCCGCTGAACCCCTGATATAATCTCCATTTTCGAGTTTGAGACGATATTCCAGACAAACAAATTTATCTTGCGAGATGACGGACATAACTTTCTCCTTGGGTTTCACATGATATAATAATCTCTAAGAAATAAGATTCTGTCAAGGTGCCATGATCAGGAAAGCCAAACTCCAGGAAGTCCCCCAAATCTTCCGTCTGTTGTCGGATTGCTCCGGCCAGTGGAACATCCTGCCCCGTTCCCTGTCCGAACTTTACAGTTTCGTGCGGGACTATTTCGTCTACAAGGAAGATGGCCGGGGCGATATCCTGGGCATCGCCGCCCTTCATGTCTTCTGGGAAAATTTGGGGGAAATCCGCTCTTTGATGGTTGTCCCTGAAGAGCAGGGCCGGGGCATCGGCAGTCAGCTGGTCGAGGGTTGCCTGGAAGAAGCCCGCACCTTGGGGCTCAAACAAATCTTTGTCCTTACTGACCGCCAGGACTTCTTTCAGCGCTTTGGCTTTCAGGAGTTCCCCCGGGAAAAACTGCACCCCAGGATCTGGGCCGATTGTGTCAAGTGTTTGAAATTTCCCGATTGTGACGAGGTCCCCATGGTCCTGGCGCTGCCGGAGACGCCCTGATAGCCGGCGCCATGGCAAAGAGAAGCCTGACCTGATTCTCATCATAACGTAAACCTGTGGAGATATATCTAACGCCATTATGTTGAGCTTTATCCTGAAAAAAATTTTCGGCAGCAAAAACGACCGGGAACTGAAGCGTCTCGCACCCCTGGTTGACCGGATTACCTCCCTGGAACCGGAACTGCGGCAGCTCTCCGACGCCGAGCTCACCGCCAAAACCCCCCTTTTCAAGGAGCGCCTGGACCGGGGCGAGCCCCTGGACGACCTCCTGCCCGAGGCCTTCGCCGTGGCCCGGGAAGCCTCCCTGCGGGTCCTGGGGATGCGGCCCTTCGACGTTCAGCTCATCGGCGGCATCGTCCTGCACCAGGGCAAAATCGCCGAAATGAAAACCGGGGAAGGGAAAACCCTGGTGGCCGTGCTTCCCGCTTACTTAAACGCCCTCACCGGCGAGGGGGTCCACATCGTCACGGTGAACGATTACCTGGCCCGCCGGGACACCCGCTGGATGGGGGGCATCTTCAACTTCCTGGGCATGCGGGTGGGCACCATCATCCACGGCTTAAGCGACGAGGAGCGCCGCTGGTCCTATAACGCCGACGTCACCTACGGCACCAACAACGAGTTCGGCTTCGATTACCTCCGGGACAACATGAAATTCTCCCTGGGGGATTACGTCCAGCGGCAATTTAATTTTGCCATCGTGGACGAAGTGGACTCCATCCTCATTGACGAAGCCAGAACCCCCCTGATCATTTCGGGCCCGGCGGAGGAATCCACCAACCTCTATTACATCCTGAACCGCATTGCCCAGCAACTGCATCGCGACCAGGATTTCACCGTCGATGAAAAGGCCCGCAGCGTCCTCATCACCGAGGCCGGCATCGCCCGGGCCGAAAAACTGCTGAATATCGACAACCTCTATGACCCCCGGCAGATCGAGGTCCTGCACCACCTGAACCAGGCCCTCAAGGCCCACCAGCTTTTCAAACGGGATGATGAATACATCGTCAAGGAAGGCCAGGTCATCATCGTGGACGAATTCACCGGCCGCCTCATGCCGGGCCGGCGCTATTCCGACGGCCTCCACCAGGCCCTGGAGTCCAAGGAAGGGGTGCGCATCGAAAACGAAAACCAGACCCTGGCCACCATCACCTTCCAGAATTATTTCCGCATGTACCACAAGCTCGCCGGCATGACCGGCACTGCCGACACCGAGGCCGAGGAATTTAAAAAGATCTACAACCTGGAAGTGATGATCATCCCCACCCACAAGAAGATGATCCGGGAGGATTTTCCGGACGCCATTTACCGGACCACCGAGGAAAAATTCACGGCCTCGGTGGAGGAAATCAAGGAATGCCACGAACACGGCCAACCTGTGCTGGTGGGCACCACCTCCATCGAGAAGTCCGAGCACCTGAGCAAGCTTCTGAAAAGGGAAGGCATCAAGCATGAGGTGCTCAACGCCAAACACCACGAGAAAGAAGCGGAGATCGTGGCCCAGGCCGGCCAACTGGGGCACGTCACCATCGCCACCAACATGGCCGGCCGGGGCACCGACATCGTCCTGGGCGAGGGGGTGGTGGAACGGGGCGGTCTCCATATCCTGGCCACCGAGCGCCACGAAGCCCGCCGCATCGACAACCAGCTCCGGGGCCGTTCCGGCCGCCAGGGCGATCCGGGTTCCTCCCGCTTTTACCTGTCCCTGGAGGACGATCTCCTGCGCATCTTCGGCTCCGAGCGCATCAAGGGCCTCATGGGCCGTCTGGGCATGGACGACGGCCAGCCCATCGAGCACCGCATAGTGTCTAACGCCATCGCCAAGGCCCAGATGCGGGTGGAAGGCCACAATTTCGATATCCGCAAGCACCTCCTGGAATACGACAACGTCATGAACCAGCAGCGGGAGGTGATTTATTCTCAGCGCCGCCAGATCCTGGGCGGGGAGAATCTCAAGGAAGACTTCCTGGAAATGGCCGGGGAGCTCATTGATGATCTGGTGGCCGACTACGTGCCGGAGCATTCCGGGGAAGAGGCAGACCTCGAAGGCCTGGAAAACGCTTTTCGGCGTCAATTCGGCTTCCCCCTGCCCCCGATCTCCCCGAAAAACGGCGATTTGGCGGCATACCTGGCGGAAAAGGTGCGAGAACGCTACGAGGCCAAATCCCAGGAGATCGGCCCGGAATTTTTCAGCCACCTCCAGCAGATGGTCATGCTCCAGATCGTGGACAACCACTGGAAGGATCATCTCCTGTCCATGGACCATCTCCGGGACGGCATCGGCCTTCGGGGCTACGCCCAGAAAGACCCCCTGCGGGAATACCAGAAGGAGGGCTATGACACCTTCATGGATCTCGTGCACCGCATCAAGGCGGACAACGTGGGCACGGTCTTCCACCTCCAGGTGCGCCCTCATCACGAGGTCCCCGAGGAGGCCCGCCCGGCCCAGCAACAAATGGCTTACAGCCACGGCGACGGCGGCGACGCCCCCAAACCTGTGGAGCGAAAATCAGGGAAAACGGGCCGCAACGACCCCTGTCCCTGCGGCAGCGGCAAGAAATACAAAAAGTGCTGCGGCAAGTGATTGATGCGAGAGGGGCTATAAGCTGTTGCAAAACCTATTTTCTGTCATCCTGAACGAAGTGAAGGATCTATAACTTGTCGTAAATAATAGATTCTTCGCTACGCTCAGCATGACAAGACCCCGAGTTCTGGGGTTTTGAAATAGATTGCAGTACTGCAACGTTAAGTAGTTTTTTAAAAATCCTTGAAATCCCCTTCTTTCATAAAGGGGGTTAGGTGCAATGCTGTTCACTTAAGCTTTAACAGGTCAGGTGAGGTCAATTTTTCTGTCATTCTGATGGAGCCGCAGGCGACCGAAGAACCTCCAAAAGCGAGATGCTTCGTTGCGCTCAGCATGACAGGAACAATGACATAAGGGTACTCTAGACGTTGGTCACGGATTCCTAAGAGCTTAAGTGAACCGTATTGGGGTCAGGGGGGATTTGTAAGCTTAATCTGTTGGTTAGCTATCAAATTAACGGAGTCGGACTAGTGGGTCTCGTGGACCCCTGCCCCATCCCACACCCTTTCCCCGAACCCCTGCATTAGCACGGTAGCACGGGCTTCCAGCCCGTGTCGGCCCAGCCAAGTGCCCGGGCAACCGGCCGTAAAGCGGGAGCACAGGCGGCTTCCAGCCTGTGCAGGAACAGGCAGGATGCCAGCTCTCCCGATAAAGGGTTGAATTGTGGTAAGGTGGGCTCAGATTTTCATGAATCTCGGAATAAGAAACTCTTCATTGGTCAAATAGATTTCGGCAATCTGTTAGAACTTGGTGGCACAGGTGTCCTCACCTGTGCTTGCGCAGGATAAACGTTCATGGCAACCTTAGGCATCCCCGAAAATGAAAATCTATTGTAGGGGTGACGCATGCCTCACCCCTACGGGGGGACTTTCACGCCAAAGCCTGCGGCTGCAATGAAACTTGTTTAGATTGCGGATACTTGCAAAAAAACCCGAAAATCAGGCACACCATGGACAAAATCGACCTGAAAAAAGACCTCAAGCAGTTGTATTCCGCCTCAGCGGACACCATAGGCATCATCGAGGTGCCGCCCCTCAAATATCTCATGGCCGAGGGCCAAGGCGACCCCAACACTGCCCCCGCTTTCCAGCAGGCCGCCGAGACCCTGTTTCGCCTGTCCTACACCCTCAAGTTCATGATGAAAAAGGAGCAGGGCCTGGATTGGACGGTCATGCCCCTGGAGGGCCTGTGGTGCGCCGATGATCTGGCGGCATACGCCGAAGACCGCCGCGACGAGTGGAAGTGGACCTTGATGATCCTGCAGCCCGATTTTATCACCAGGGAAAACCTAGATCGGGCCGCAGAATTAGTCCGAAGCAAGAAGGGCGCCCCGCCCCTCTACGACACCACTTTCGGCCGGCACACCGACGGCCAGTCCGCCCAGATTCTCCACGTGGGCCCCTATGCCGGGGAGCCCGCCACCATCGCCCGCCTGCACCGGTTCATCCGGGAAAAGGGTTATCATTTTGCCGGCAAGCACCACGAGATTTACCTGGGCGACCCCCGGCGCACCGCTCCTGAGAAGCTGAAAACCATTTTGCGCCAGCCCATTTCTCTGGAGGTTCAAAAGTGATAGTGCAAGGCTTTCAGGCTGCGGGTCTCGCAGCCGGGATCAAAAAGCACGGCGGCCTGGACCTGGCCCTCATCGTGAGCGACGGCCCCGCCCATGTCGCCGGAGCTTTCACCAGGAACCGGGTCAAAGCTGCGCCGGTGCTGCTCTGCCAGCGCCGGGTCCGGTCGGGACAGGCCCGGGCCATATTGATCAACAGCGGCAACGCCAATGCCTGCACCGGCCCCCGGGGCCAGGAGGACGCCCGCAGCCTCACCCGGGAGGTGTCCCGCCTCCTCGCTATTCCCGAGAATGCGGTCCTGCCCGCCTCCACCGGGGTCATCGGCCAGCACCTGCCGGTGGACCGCGTCAAAGCCGCCCTCCCGGACCTGGTGGCCCGTCTCCACCCCGAGGGCCTGCCGGAGGTGGCCGAAGCCATCATGACCACGGACACCCGGCCCAAGACCGCGGTTATCCGGGAAAAACTCTGGGGCCGCCAAATCACCCTGGCAGGCATGGCCAAGGGCGCCGGCATGATCCATCCGGACATGGCCACGCTCTTGTCCTTTGTGTTCACAGATGCGGCCATCAGCGCCCCGGTCCTGAAGGAACTTCTCCAGCAGGCGGCGGATAAAAGCTTCAACCGCATTAGCATCGACGGCGACACCTCCACCAACGACACCTTGCTCCTCATGGCCAGCGGCCGGGCCGGGCATGCCCAGGTGACGGACGAGGCCGCCGCGGCCCCCTTCGGGGCTCTCCTGGACCGGCTGCTGGAGGACCTGGCCCAACAGGTTGTGGCCGACGGCGAAGGGGTGACCCGGGTATTCAAGGTGGTGATTGAGGGCGCGGCTTCCCGCCGGGAAGCCCATCAGGCCGCGGCCACCGTGGCCAGCTCCCCTCTCGTCAAGACGGCCATGGCCGGGGCGGACGTCAATTGGGGCAGGATCATGGCGGCCCTGGGGCGCTCCGGCGCCCGTTTTGACCCGGAAAAGGTCAGCATTGCCTTCGGGCCGCACCTGGTGGTGGAAAACGGCCAGGGGCTGGGGGACGCGGCTGAGGCCCCTGCCCGGGACCTTATCCTGGCCGGGCCTTTCACCGTCACCATTGCTCTGAAGGCCGGGGAATTCCAGGATTCTTTTTACACCTGTGATTTAACCGAGGACTATATCCGCATTAACGCCAGCTACCGCAGCTAATACGGTTTCCGGTTTCCCTTTTCTCAATAGAGAACAGCCGCCCCACTATTTTGCAGGCGGGGGCGGCTGCTCCATATCTTCATCTGCTAAACTCAATCTGGAGTTGTCCCTGTGCCGGGGCCGCAGTTCCCGCTGACGATTGGCCGTGGTCCCCCTGCACTAAGGAGACTACTTCCGTGACAATCTCCCGCAGGCTTTCCGCCTGGGCCTGAAGCTGGGCCGCCGCGCTGGCGCTTTCCTGGGCATTGGCGGCATTTTGCTGCACGACCCGGTCAATCTCCATCATGGCCTGATTCAGGTGTTCAATCCCCTGGGCCTGTTCCTGGCTGGCGTTGGCTATTTCCCCCACCAGGCTGTTCACCGCCTTGGCCGATTCCCCCATTTCGTAGAATTTGGTGAGGGTTTCCTGGATCTGCGCCGAACCCAGTTCAATCTGCCCGGCCGTTTCGCCGATCAAGTCATCGGTGGTCTTGGCCGCTTCGGCGGCCCGCATGGCCAGGGTCCGCACTTCTTCGGCCACCACGGCAAAGCCGGCCCCGGCCTGGCCCGCCCGGGCCGCTTCCACCGCGGCATTCAGGGCCAAAAGATTCGTCTGAAAAGCAATCTCGTCTATGCTTTTAATGATTTTCTTAACGCTTTCCCCGGACTGGGCAATAGTTTCCATGAACCCCTTGCTTTCCCGAATGGACTTGTGCACTTCCCTGGTTTTCTCGTGGGTTTGCAGTACCAACTGGTTGCACTCCCCGGCGTTTAGAGAATTCTGTCTCACCGAGGCCGCCAGCTTCTCCAGAGATGAAGCGGTGTGTTCCAGGGAAGCCGCTTGCTGGGAAGACCCCGCGGCCAGGGATTGACTGGCGCTGGCCACTTGAAGGGAGGCGCTGGCCACTTGCTCTGAACCATCCCCCAGGGTGTCGATGATCCGGTTCAAGGTCCGGGTGAGACTGCGAACCAGAAGTATGGACACCAGGAGCCCCACGACAATGGCAATAATGGCGCTGGCGCCCAGAAGGGTGCCGGCAGTGGTCACCTGAGACTGCATGCTCACCTTCTGGGAGGCCAGGGCCTGGTCAACTTCTTTAAGGAGGGCCTGGGCCGCGCTGACCATCTCTTGGTCCGCCTGATCCAGCAGCCCGCGCTGGCCTGGGGAGTCTTTTGAGTCCGGTTGCCGGGATACGCCAACATAACGGTTAAAAGCGGCGTCATACTGTCCCAGATATTCCAGGATGTGGTCAAAGCTCGCCAGGGCAGCTTGATCAGGTGCGGCGCGGCGGCCTTCCCCGGCCAGGTCCTTGATGGTTTGCAGATGACGGCCCACCGCCTCCTGGCATTCCTGGGTCCCCCGGATAATGAAGTTTTTCTCCTGACGCCTGGCCTCGAGGGCATTTCGTATGATGCGGTTCAAGGCGACTCTCTGCTCCACGTTGGCGGTGAGGTCCTTGAGATTGTACCATCCCAGGAATGCCATGGCGGTAGTCAGAAAGATCAGGAAGAGAAACCCGCCAAAGATTTTCGTGCTCAACTTCATTTGCTGCATTTTGCTTACCCCTTATCCACGCGGACAGGCCTCGCCTTTATTTCAAGATGAGACCTCTGCGAGAAGTATTTCTGTCATCTTGAGCGAAATGATTAATATTGTATTTTCAATGGCTTATTAGATTCTTCGGCCGCTTCTCTTTCTCAGAATTACAGGCGCCATTTGACTGCAACCCATTATCTGAAAGTCTTTTCACTTCCGCTTATCGGCAGGATTGATGAAAATCACAAGGAGAGAAGACGTAATATTTTGGTGAGGATTTTTCTTACCAGAGACCTTCTTGGTATGACACCACAGGGGAGAGATCAGATCAGGGGCTTTTCCTTTTTCGATTCAAACTCTTGCCGTACGTGGTCCCGTTCTTTTTTCGCCTGGAAAAGCTCGACTTCGAGGGCGCCCCGCTCCGGCGAGAGCCCTTGCCCCAGGGAGGCCAGACGCCGCTCCAGCTCCTCCACCTTTTTGGTCAGCCGATAGAGTTCCTGGGCCAGGTAGCGAATGGGCACAAGGGTTGCCTTTAACTGCTATTTGGCGATGTTGGCCATTTCAAGGGCCAGGGTGGGTTCAGGTCCGGTAACCAGGGGCAGCACAAAGTAAAAATTATTCCCTTCGTAGGTGGGTTCGTAGCCCACCACGCCCCCGTGGGTCTCGATGACATTGCGCACGAAATAGAGGCCCCGGCCGGTGCCCACCTCCGCTTCGATGTTCGAGCCCCGGTAGCCCTCCTCGAAAATCTTGGGAATGTCCTCCGGTGGAATATGGGTGCCGGTGGTAAAGACGTTGAATTTAATGCCGTCTTTGCCGGGGCCGAAAAAATCCTTGAGCACTTCCCGGCCGTATGACAGGTAGCGTCGCCCCTCGTGGTTGGTGCGCGTGTATTTCACGGCATTTGAAAAAAGGTTGGCGTAAACCTGGGCCATGAGCCCCTTATCCACGGACAGGGAAAAATCCACATCCGGGACCCCACCCAGCCCCACATCAATATCAATATGGCGCTCCTGGAACTTGGGCAAATAGAGCTGAAGCTGGGGCCTGATGATATCGCTGAGCACTTTGGTGGTGCGCCGCCGCAGCACCAGTTGCCCTTTCTGGAAATGTGAAGGCCGGAACAGGGACTCAATAAAAAGGCTGACACCCCGGTACTGGCTCTCCAGGGTCTGGTAATCCTGTTCCATTTCCTCCACCAGGTCCTGGAGTTGGGCGGCCTCCGGCATACCGCTTTTAAAGCAGTGGCATTCCAAAGACTTGAGGGCCTGGATTTTGCTTTTGAGCTTCCTGAGGTAGAGACTCAAGCTGATATTGGGGAGAATGATATTGTGTTCGATGTCCCCCACCAGGCTGTTGATAAAACGGATGTGCTGGATGTTCTGCCAGGCGATGATCTTGTTGTGGAGGTTATAGCCCAGGCGGTTGGTGTATTTCTCCAGGAAAAAGCGCCGCCGCTCCGGCAGCTTTTCCTCCGGAAAAACCTCCAGCATGCCGATGGGCTGTTCCTTGGTGTGAAAGGGCAGCCGGTCCACCAGGATCAAGTTCCCCTTGATGGGCCCCACCCAGGATCCTTTGGAAAAATACACCTGGTTGTCCAGGCGGATGTGCTCCGGGGCCGTGGGTTTGTCCGGACAAATGCCCTGGAGGCTGTCGCACACCAGTTGCAGGGTCCCGTCCCGGGAGACCAGATAGAGCCGGGAGTCCAGGCCGAAAAACTCTTTTATCACTCCCACCGAAATCCGGTAGAAGTTATCCAAGGTTTCGTATTCCTGAGCTAGATCGAAGAAAGTTTTAAGCGCGTCACTTTCCTGGACGTCAAACCGGTATTCCTGGAAAGCGCGCCGCTTCTCCTTGATGCGATCCATGATTTTCTCCAGATCCACCGGCATTGCTGTTTTCCTGTTCTGGCTTAGCATAACTCTATCATTGCGTCAGGATAATTAGCACGCAACGTTAAATATAACCAAAAAAGTCCTTACAATTCCCCCCTTTTCTAAAGGGGGGGTGAGGGATGGTTAGCTTTTTATACATAGCGTCATAAATAATTGCGCATATCTTGAAGCCCATTTTGTCACCCTGAGCGAAGCGAAGGGTCTAGATTCTTCGCCGCCTTCGGCGACTCAGAATGACAAAAGGGATAACATTTCTTGGACACGCATAAATAAATGACGCTATGTATAGTTAAAGGAGGTGGACTAAAGAACCAGCCTTTATTACCCGGACCCCCCACTTTTCCGGAAATGGCTCACACGGCCCGGGCG